>CAYRPR010000136.1:0-6104 GCA_964425945.1 uncultured Verrucomicrobiota bacterium
GCTGGCGGCGCACCGTCAGATGGCAATGAGCGACCAGGGCGTGAAGCGGGCGCGGGGGGCGTATGCGCCGGCGATCAACGCGTTCGGAAGCATGGATTGGGATGGTGACGTTTCGAGCGACTACGAGCGCAGTTATGTGGTGGGCGTGATGGCGGAGTGGGATCTCTTTGACGGGTTCCGCCGCCCGAAAGCCGTGTCCGCGGCGCGTGCGCATCAGGATGTGGCGCGCGCCATGTTGGAGCAGATCCGCAACCAGCTACGTCTGGATCTCAAGCAGGCGCACCTTCAGGAGGCGGAGGCCCGCGAGCGATTGGACGTGGCCCGCCGCATCGTGGATAGCGCCGAGGAATCCCTGCGCATCACGCGTGAGCGATACGAACAGGGCGCGGCGGAGATCACCGAGTTGTTGAATGCCCAGGTGGGCGCTACGACCACGCGCACCCGCCATGCGGCGGCCTACTACGATGTGTTGATTGCGCGGGCAAATGTCAATCGGGCCCGGGGAGACGGAGGGGAGTAATATGAATATGAGCAGATGGTTAATCGTCGTAAAGCAATTCTGGAAGCCGTTGTCGGCGGTGTTCGCCCTCATGGTGTTGATCGTGTGGACGACCGGTGTATGGAGGGACAAGGTGGAACCCGGTCACGCGGCTTACCAGCCCGGTTTCGCGTTGCCGGCCGATGCGCCGACGTATGAAGTGCGTAAGGAAGCAACGGTACGCCGCCTGGAAGTGACCGGCACCGTGACGTCGGAGGACAGGGTCCAGATCAGCGCTCGTCTGAGCGCCCATGTACGCGATGTCTTCGCGGGCGCGGGTCAATCCGTCGCGAAGGACGACGTGTTGATCGTGCTGGACGACCGGGAACTGCGTGAGCAATTGGCCGCGGCGCAGGCGCAGTTGCGGCAGGCGGAAACCGAATACCAACGCACCCAGCAACTGTTCGAATCGAAGGCCGCCACCCAGCAAGCCCTGATCGCCGCGGAGTCCATGTATCAGTCCGCGCAGGCGCAAGTGGACCAGGTCAACATCCAGCTTTCATTCACGGAAATCCGCTCACCCATTGACGGCATGGTGACGGATCGCCGGATCGAGGCCGGCGACCTGGCTCATCCAGGGCAGGTACTCTTGGCGGTGTACAATCCAGAGGCGATGCGCCTTGATGCGCCAGTGCCGGTCAGGCTGGTGGACCGTTTGGCGCTGGGTGATGAACTGACGCTGGAACTGGAAAGTCCCGCCGCGCGGTTTGCCGGGGAGGTCACGGAAATCGTCAGCGAGATTGATCCGGTCAGCCGGACACGGCTCGTGAAAGTTCGTATTCATGCGGACGAGGCCGAAATATTGCCCGGCACCTTCGGTCGGCTCTGGGTGGATGCCACACCGCAGGACGGTGTAATGGTTCCGCAATCGGCGGTGTACCGGGTCGGACAGTTGGAGATGGTGCAGGTGGTGCAAGGCGACCGTGTAATACGTCGGCTGGTCAAGACGGGTCCCGTGCAGAATGACATGGTGGAGGTTCTGTCCGGTCTGGGCGACGGCGAAGTAATCCTGGTCAATCCGGTCGTGGAGGAGCCGCGTCATGGCTGAAGATCGTCCATTCACCAGCAAGATCGTGCAGGGATTCCTCGAAGGCAATCTCGCGATCCTGTTCATTATCATGAGCCTGATCGCCGGCGCGGCGGCGCTCTGGCTGACGCCGCGCGAGGAGGAGCCGCAGATCATCGTGCCGGTGGCCGATGTGCTGATCACGTTCCCGGGCGCCAGCGCCGCGACGGTTGAGCAACAGGTTTCGTCGCGTCTCGAGAAGATGCTCTATCAGATTGACGGCGTGGAATACGTCTATTCCATGTCGCGACCCGGCATGGCCGTGGTCACGGTACGCTTCTTTGTCGGCGAAGACCGCGAAGACAGCCTGATCAAGCTCTACAACAAGGTTTTTTCCAATATTGATCAGGTCACGCCGGGCATTACCGGCTGGGTGGTCAAGCCGGTCGAGATCGACGACGTACCGATCATCGCCGCCGCGCTCTATAGCAACCGATACGGTACCTACGAACTGTACCGTGTGGCGGAGGAGGTGGTGGATCATCTCCAGCGCATTCCGGACAGCGCGCGGATCACGATTTACGGCGGCGAACGACGAGTGCTTCATGTGTATTTGGATAACGAACGGCTGGCGGCCTATGGCTTGTCGCCGCTGGAGGTGATGGGAGCGATCCGGGCGTCCAATGCCCAGATGGAGAGCGGATCGTTTGAACAGGCCGACCGATCCATTCGCGTCGAGGCCGGTCCGTTCCTGCACAGCGTGGACGAGGTCCGCAACTTGATGGTCGGCGTGCATGATAACCGTCCGATCTACCTGCGCGACTTGGCGGAGATCCGGGACGGTCCCGACGAGATCAGCACGTACACCCGCCTCGGCTTCGGCGCGGGGGAACCCACCCCGCCCTTCGGGCACCCCTCCGTGGAGGGGACAGGAACTCTTTTTCCCCTCCTTGGAGGGGATGGGGGTGGGTCGTCTTCGCCCCGAACACTGAACACTGAAAACTCCTATCCCGCTGTGACGATCGCCGTAGCCAAGAAAACCGGACGCAATGCCGTGTTGGTTGCGCGAGAGGTCGAGAAGAGTCTCGAGTCACTCCGCGGCACGGTTATTCCGGACGAGGTCTCGCTGTTGATCACGAGGGACTACGGCCAGACCGCCAACGAGAAGGTCAACAATCTCGTCACCAGCCTGGGCCTCGCAATCATCACGGTAATCGGCCTGCTCGCCTTGAGTATGAGCTGGCGCGAAGGCGTCATCGTGGCGATTGCGGTACCGATCACCTATTCGCTGACCCTGCTGTTCAATCACCTGATGGGCTACACGATCAACCGGGTTACGCTGTTCGCATTGATCCTGACGCTCGGTCTGCTGGTGGACGATCCGATTGTGGGCGTGGAGAATATCGCGCGACATCTGCGCATGAAGTTGTTGCCGCGCAAACAGGCGATCATGGCGGCGATGGACGAGGTCATGCCGCCGATCATTCTCTCCACGCTGGCGGTCATCGCGTCGTTCACTCCGATGTTCTTCATCACGGGCATGATGGGGCCGTACATGGCGCCGATGGCGGTCAATGTGCCGGTCGCCGTGGTCTTTTCCACCATCGTGGCGCTGACCATCACGCCGACGCTGTCGCGCATGATGCTGCGCGTGGACGAGGGCGTGGATCAGCCGATCGAGGTCAAGGATACAGATATGTACCGGATCTACAGCCGGATCCTTGCGCCCTTCATTGACGCGCGCAGTCGGAGTCGTATGTTGCTCGCCGTGGTCGGCGTGCTGTTCGTCCTTTCAGTCGGTCTGGCCGGTGTGGGGTTGGTGCCGCTGAAGATGCTGCCGTTCGACAATAAGAACGAGATCCAAGTCATGGTGGACATGCCGGAAGACGCGACGCTGGAACGGACCGATGCGGTGGTGCGGCGGATCGAAGATTATCTGCGTACTCTTCCGGAAGTTACCGATTTCACGTCCACAGTCGGAACGGCCTCGCCGATGGATTTCAATGGCATGGTCCGCCAGTACTACATGAGGCAGGGACCGCATGTCGCGGATGTGCGCGTCAACCTGGTGCATCATACCCGTCGCAAGATGGACAGCCACGCCTTGGTCCTCCGCATCCGGAACAATATCGCCGCCCTGGCGGAGGAGACGGGCGCCAACATCAAGCTGATCGAGATGCCGCCGGGTCCGCCCGTACTGGCCACGGTCGTAGCCGAGGTGTACGGCGCGCCGCACCATTCGTATGACGACTTGATTGAGGCGGCGCGAGTCATCGAGGCGCGCATGCACGAAGAGGCCGGGATGGTGGATATTGACACCACCGTGGAAGCGCATCAGCTCAAGTATTTCTTCCATGTGGACCGGGAGAAGGCCGGGCTGAACGGCGTCTCGACCGAAGACATTGTGCAGACCCTGCATCTGGGACTTTCCGGCCAGCCGGCCGGCACCATTCACGCGCCGACCGAGCAGAACGAATTGCCGATCGTGCTCCGATTGCCAAGGGATGCGCGGTCGAATATCCAGCGCCTGGAGCAAATGATCGTGAAGGGCCGGTTGGGGCACCTGGTCGAGATCGGCGAGTTGGGCCGGTTTGAGGAGACCGTTTATGATCAGACGATCTTCCATAAGAACCTGGAGCGAGTGGTGTATGTCACGGCCGAAATGGCCGGACGCGGCCCGGCGTATGCCGTTCTCAATCTGCAAAGTCACTTCAAGAAGAACCCCTTTCCGCCGGGGATCGAAGTGAACTGGCGTGGCGAGGGGGAATGGAAGATCACCGTGGACGTGTTCCGCGATCTGGGTATAGCGTTCGGCGCCGCTCTGCTGGGGATCTATGTACTGCTGGTCTACCAGACGGGCTCGTATCTGATCCCCGTGGTGATCATGTTGTCCATTCCGCTGACGATGATCGGCATCATGCCGGGTTTCGCCATCTTGAATGCCTTGGTGAATCGTCCGGTGGGCGGTTTTGACAACCCCGTCTTTTTCACGGCCACCGCCATGATCGGCATGATTGCCTTGAGCGGCATCGTGGTCCGCAACGCACTGGTGCTGATTGATTTCATCCGCACGGCCGCGGCGCGGGGGATGCCCCTGCGCGAGGCGGTGTTGGAGTCGGGCGCGGTGCGTATGCGGCCGATCCTGCTGACCGCGGGTACGACCCTGCTCGGCGCGTGGCCGATCACGTTGGACCCGATATTCAGCGGACTGGCTTGGGCTTTGATTTTTGGGTTGTTCGTATCCACCGCGTTCACCCTGTTGGTGGTACCGGTGGTCTATTACATGATGTACGGACCCAAACATAAACCGGGGGAACCCATATGAAGATGATTCTCATTATTTGTCCCGATTCGCGGCGCGGTGAAATCCGCGAGCTGATGGAAAAGCATGGCGTCCATGCTTTTACCGAGATGAAGGAAGTAACCGGCGAAGGCGAGACCGGGAAACATTTCGGCACGCGGGTGTGGCCGGGGAACTCGTCGCTGCTCTTCACGGTCATTCCGGATGAGAAGAAGGAAGAAGTGATGAGCGCGTTGCGTAATTGCTCTATTGTGCTGTTCCCCGGCGAAGGACTGCGTGTATTCGTGTTGCCGGTGGAAGAGACGGTGTGAACCACGGACTTGTCACGGCGTAGTTCTCCCGACGCGTAAGGGCGGGAGGACGAAGCCCGGATAGACGCGGATGGGAGCGTGGAGATGAGCGGAATGGTGAGAATAGTGGCGGGTGCGGTGATGGGAGCGGTTGTCGGATACGCGATCTACCGGTTTATCGGATGCCGGACGGGCGCCTGTCCGCTCAACAGCAATCCGTATATATCGATGGCCCTATGGGGACTGATGGGCGCGCTGGTGGCGGGAGGAAAATGAAGGATGGGCCACGCTCTTACGAGCGCGGCTACGTAGCCGCCGTCGGTAGACGGTGGCGAAATAGCGCAGGAGGGTGAAAAGATGACGGGCGAACATTATAATCCGGGCTGGAATCCTTATCTGGCCGGAGCGCTGGCCGGGCTCGTGGCCATTGCGTCGGTTGCGTTGACGGGGCAGTTCCTGGGCGCGTCCACGACCTTCGTACGCGCGGCGGCGGCCATTGAACAGGAGGTGGCTCCGGAACGGTTCGAGCAGAGTGAGTACTACCAGAAGACCGCACCCCGGATGGATTGGCAGGCGATGTTGCTCGTCGGACTTTTCCTCGGCGCGCTGGCCGCCTCGCTGACCGACCGGTCGTTCAAGGCCGAATCCGTCCCGCCCATGTGGGCCCAACGTTTCGGTCACAGTATCCTGAAACGCGGCGTCGTGGCCTTTATCGGAGGGGGTGTCGCCATGTTCGGCGCCCGGCTGGCCGATGGTTGCCCGAGCGGTCACGGAATGAGCGGTCTGATGCAACTGTCGTTGAGCGGATTTATTTCCCTGGTCAGTTTCTTCGTAGGCGGACTGATCGTCGCTAATCTTGTGTACTACAGGAGATCGTCATGAATCTGTTTTATGGGCTGATTACGGGATTGGCCTTTGGATTCCTGCTCCAGAAGGGGCGGGTGCTCCGCTACGAGAAACAGTTGGGTG
>CAYRPR010000137.1:0-6077 GCA_964425945.1 uncultured Verrucomicrobiota bacterium
CCATGCCCGGCGGCGCGATCGGTCCGAACGTGCATATGATGGCCGAGGCGGGTATCCTGGATCGATACGGCGAGGTACTGTCCGAGTTTCCCGTGGTGGTGAAGGCCGGCGGCGCCTGGACCAGCGTCACGCCCGGCAGTCAGCAATACTGGCTGCAGGCCTTCAACAACGTGTTGCACGGCCGTTGGAAGAAAATCGATGCCGGATACGGCCGTTCCATCCTCGGTTACTTCGGCAAGCCGCCCCTGCCCGCGGATGAACAGGTCGTCAAGATCGCCGCGGAACAGCTCAAGCTCGACCCGTTCGACGGCGACCCGCTCGAGGAAGCGCCCGACAGCATCGCGATGGCCGAAGAGGCGCTGAAGGAGCGGAAACTGGAGACCACCGACGAGAACGTATTTCTGGTCGCCTCCGCAATTGTACCCGGGAAGAACATGGACCTGAACGAAGGAATCCGTTTGCTGACCGGCAAGGCGCGGATCAACCTTCCGCTGAGGAAGAAGGAAGAGGCCCCCGCCGAGGCCAAGGCCGCGCCCGTCGCCTGGTCGGGTCCGGTCACCACGACCTGCACGGTGGAGGAAGGTGTCAAGAAACGCACGTTCCGCATCACCATCGAACCGCCCGCGGGCGCAAGCGGCGCCGCGCAACCGGCCGCCGCGCCGGCATCCGGCGGTGCCGCCACGCCGGTCTATTCGCCGTTTGAAGGAAAGGTCGAAGTGGTCGAGATCAGCGTGTCCATCGGGGACCGCGTGAATAAAGGCCAGGTCGTGGCCGCCGTCGAGGCCATGAAAGCCAAGCACGACGTCAAAGCGCCTTGCGACGGCACCGTGTCGGCCGTTCACGTCGATCTCGGCGCCGAAGTTTCGTCGGGCAAACCGATTTTATCCATACAACCATGATCTGAAATTCGAAGCACGAATGTCGAAATTCGAAACAAGCACGAAAATTGAAAAATGAAGAAAACGGAACTGTATAACGGCGGAGATTGATTGTTTGTCTGTGTTTCCCTTCTTTCGAATTTGTTTCGGATTTCGATATTCGGATTTCGAATTTATGTCACGTGTGACTCATTAGAGGTGAACGGACACCTATGGACGCCTTGCTGACATTGATTACCGACGCGGGTTTCGCCAACCTGACTTGGCGCAATACGCTGATGTTCGTCATCGCCGGCACGCTGATCTTCCTGGCCGTCCGCAAGAATTACGAACCGCTCCTGCTGATTCCGATCGGATTCGGCGCCATTCTTGCCAATCTGCCGAAAGCCATGTTGAACGCGTCGAGTACCTACGTCCCGGAAACCGCCGGCCAGACCCTTCCGCTTCTACAGCTCATCTACAACGCGGGCATCAAGACGGAACTATTGCCGCCGATCATCTTTCTCGGCGTCGGCGCCCTGACGGATTTCCGCCCGCTGTTAAGTCGCCCGCTGACCCTGCTGCTCGGCGCGGCGGCGCAGATCGGCATTTTTATCGCGGCGCTGGGCGCGTTCTATCTGTTCGGTTTCTCGCCCCGCGAAGCCGCCTCCATCGGCATCATCGGCGGCGCCGACGGGCCGACCTCGATTTTCCTGACGGCGATCCTGGCGCCGCACCTGCTCGGCGCCGTCGCGGTCGCCGCGTACAGCTATATGGCGCTCGTGCCGGTGATACAGCCGCCGATACTGAAATGGCTGACGACGCAGAAAGAGCGCGAAATCGATATGCCGCAGGCGCGTCCCGTTTCGCGGGCCGCCGTGATCATTTTTCCGGTTGCCATCGCGGTGATCACGTCGCTGGCTATCCCCTCCTGCGCGCCGCTGATCGGCATGCTGATGTTCGGCAACCTGCTGAAGGAATCGGGCGTGACCGACCGCCTGAGCAAGACCGCGGGTGGCCCCCTGATCAACATCGTGACGATTTTTCTGGGGCTGGTCATCGGCGCGACGATGGATGGACAAAGTTTTCTCCAGAAGGGTACGCTATTCATCATGATACTCGGCGCGGTGGCGTTCGCGTTCAGCACGGCGGGCGGCATCCTCTTCGCCAAGATCATCAACCTGTTTCTTCCGGCGAACCGGAAAATCAATCCCTGTATCGGCGCGGCGGGCGTGTCGGCCGTTCCGATGTCCGCGCGCGTGGTCCAGCAATTCGTATCGGATCACACCGAAGGTCGGGTCAACCCCTTGATGGCCGCCATGGGCCCGAACGTCGCCGGCGTCATTGGCTCCGCCGTCGCCGCCGGCGTCTTCCTGGCGCTGTTGCGATAGTTCCTTTCACCACTTCCGCCTGCCCACCCACCCCCTTGAACGCGCATCCCTTCCTCTCACACTTTGCAAGGTGCGAGAGGAAGGGATGTTGATGAATTACGCGCGGTCAAGGGCTCGAACCAAGCCTCGAACACCTTCCCTGAACACGTCCGGAAGCGTGATCAGGGACAGGGCGATGTGGGGTTGATCGGTTGCGAACTGCATATCGAACAGGTAGCCCGGCTGAAGGAGGATATGCGCCTGTTCGAGCAGTCGCATCGCCCAGGACACGTCGTCCATGATCGCGGGCAGTCTTATCAACACGGTCCAACCCGCTTTGACATCCAGCACCGTCGCCGGCGAGTCACGCAGTATCTCGCACAACAGTTTCAGATTCTCGCGGCAACGGGAGCGAATGCGCTCCTGCACATTCGACGCACCGCGCAACAGATCAAGCAGGGCGCCCTGCATCACCGTCGAGGCGTTCAGGAAGGTGTCGGACACCAACTCCAACCGCGACAACGCTTCCCGCGCAAGATCCTCCGGACCGGATACGACGCCCCACGACACCTTGCACTGCGGCCAGGCCGCGACCTTGGACAGACCCGACAGCGTAAACGTCAGACAGGACCGGTCGCCGGCTGACGTCGGGATCATGGACTCGGCCAGCGGATAATCCAGAAACACCTCGTCCACGATCAACGCCAAGCCCCGTTCGGCGCATAACGATTCCAGCGTCTTCAGCTCGTCCGGCGAGAGGACATGACCCGTCGGGTTGTGCGGCGAGACGGCAATCACCGCCCTCGCGCGGGGATAGTGAGATGAATTCCACCCACCCCCCGCTTCGCGTACCCCTCCGGAGGAGGGGATATCCTGAAATCTCCCCTCCTTGGAGGGGTGCCCTAAGGGCGGGGTGGGTTTCGCCAGAACCTCTCGCACTTCAGCCGTATTGACGCACCACGTTCCGTCATGGGACAGGGGGTAGTGCGCCAGACGAACGCCGCACAGATCCGCAATGTAATCGAACAGCGGATAGCCGGGGCGCGGAACCAGGATCGTGTCGCCCGGATCGCACAGCATCCACATCAACTGGGCGTACAACTCGCTGGTCCCCGCCCCGATCCAGATACGGTCGGGCGGCACCTCCGCGCCATGCCCGCGATAGTAATCCGCGATCGCGCGTCGCGCTTCGGGCAAGCCCAGCGGGTCGGGGGTGTAACGTGTCGCGTGAAACAGCTCCGTATCATAAACGAACCCGACCTGCGTCGGATTGGAACCGGTCAGGTCTAAAACGGTTGCCCCGGAGTCGACCAGGCGCTCCATCGCGCGCGCAAGTTCGCTCCGCTCCCGGCTCCACGCTGTGCGCTCGGAGAACATCCCGCTCTCACTTACCCCGGAAGATCAATTGGCGCAAGTGAGCGGTGGCGGCCGAGGCGAGTCCGTGCAATTGATATCCGCCTTCCAGCACGGAAACCAGCCGCCCCTTCGCGTACCGGTCGGCCAGATCCTGCATGAAGCGCGTCAGATCCACAAAGTCGTCGTCGGTCAAGGTGAACTGGCCGAGCACGTCATGGATACGCGAATCGAATCCGGCCGAGATCATCACGAGGTCCGGTTTGAACTTCTTCATCGCCGGCGTCAGGGCTTCTTCAAACGCCCCCAGTATCTCCTGCCGCCCCGCCCCGGCCGAAAACGGGCAATTCAGGGTCGTACCGAGCCCTTCGCCCCGCCCCGTCTCGTTCGGCCAACCGGTGAACGGATAAAACGGCGCCTGATGTGTGCTGAAATAGAACACGGAGGGATCGTCATAGAAAATGTCCTGCGTACCGTTCCCGTGATGCACGTCCCAGTCCACGATCAACACCTTCTCCGCGCCGTGCCGTTTCTGCGCGTACCGCGCCCCCACCGCGACATTATTGAATACGCAGAACCCCATGCCCTGCTTCGGCGTCGCGTGATGGCCCGGCGGACGCACGACGCAGAACGCGTTCAGGTTCGGGATGTCCATCACGGCGTCCACGGCGCGCAACACGGCGCCGACGGCGTATTGCGCGACCTCGAAGGACCGCATGCAGACCCCGGTGTCGCCGGTGCTCAACTGCGTGACGCCGCGCTCGATTTCGTGGCGAGCGTGTTCGATGTAGTCCGGCGCATGGCACAGCGCGATCTCCTCGATGGCCGCCCGGCGCGGCACCATGGGCAGACACATGTCAAGCAAGCCTGCGCCCGTCACCGCGCGCAGGACCGCGTCATACCGATCCGGCGACTCCGGGTGATTCCAGCCGGGATCGTGCTGTTTGAAGATGGCATCGGCTATGAACGCGGTCGGCATGCGGTCTCCACGTTATGTGATTCTATCCAGAAATTCCCGAATCGTCACGATCGGAACTTCGAACCTCTTCTTGAGGGCCATCAGGTCGGCATCGCCGGTGACCACCACATGCGCCCCGCCGGCAATGGCCAGTTTCAGGAATTCCCGGTCGTGGGGATCCCGGCATCGGGGAACGCCCCGCAGGCGGGTGGGCATGGATACCGTTTCGCAATACGGAAGATAATCGGCCAGTAGCGCTTCCCGATCTTCGGCCGTGAGGCGAAACTTCGGATAAGCCAGTACGCGCAACAACTCCTGCGCCGTGTCGCTCGATATCAACGGCTGGAATCGCTGTGCCTGCCAGCCTCGCCGCACACCGGCCGCGGCGCCCTCGGGGAAGAGCAAAGCGGAGAGGACGACATTGGTGTCCAGCACCACGCGCATGCAGATCAGGCTTTCTTTCTCGCCCAGACCAAGGCGGCCTCTGCATCCGACTCGGTGATACCCAACTCGGCCAGCTTGGAGCGTACAGCATCGGCTCGTTGCAAGGCCAGCGGTTGCAATACCAGACGCCCCCGCTCCGCCTTCACCTCAAAATACCGCGTGACCGGAATCTCCCGCAGAACGGCCTTCGGAAGGGTCAATTGATTCTTGCTGGTCAGCTTCGCAATCATGGAATCCTTACTTTCTGATTACCTTACTTCCTTACTAGCGGCTTGTCAACCCACTCCGCGGCGGTTGCATGTGGATTCACGGCTAGATAGTCGCCTGTTAACTGTTCACTTCTTACTGCTTAACTTCTTCCAACGCCGGCGATTCGCTGTACGCCGACAACGGAGGACACGAGCACACGAGATGGCGGTCGCCGTACGTGTTGTCCACGCGGGCGACGGCGGGCCAGAACTTCGCCGCGCGGACATAAGGCAACGGGTACGCGGCCTGCTCGCGCGAGTAGGCGTGCCGCCACTCGTCGCCGGCGATTTCCTCCGCCGTGTGCGGGGCGTGCTTGAGGGGGTTGTCGCTCCGGTCGGCCTCGCCGTTGATCACGGCCTGGATCTCGGCGCGGATGGCGATCATCGCGTCGCAGAACCGGTCGAGCGATTCGAGCGGCTCGCTTTCCGTCGGCTCGATCATCATCGTGCCGGGCACGGGCCACGATACGGTCGGCGCGTGGAACCCGTAATCCATGAGCCGCTTGGCAACATCCTGTTCGTCGATGCCGGATTTCTCCTTCAAGGGCCGAAGATCAAAAATCAATTCATGGGCCACGCGCCCCTTCGCGCCGGTGTAATGCACGTCATAATGATTCTCGAGCCGCGCCTTGATATAGTTCGCATTCAAGATGGCCACCTTGGCCGACTGGGTCAGCCCCTCCGCGCCCAGCATCCGAATACAGGCGTACGAAATCAGCAGGATACTCGCGCTCCCCCACGGCGCGGCGGATACGGCCGATATCGCCTTGTCGCCCCCGACCCTTACCAGCGGATGCCCCGGGAGGTAGGACGCGAGATGCTCCGCCACGGCGATCGGCCCCATACC
>CAYRPR010000138.1:0-6066 GCA_964425945.1 uncultured Verrucomicrobiota bacterium
CGAGGAACCGCACGTTGGCATCCGTGGGGATGCCGCGACTGCCGGCGAATACCTGCAGGAAGACCCGGTCGCGATTCAGGCGGATCACCTGCGCCAATGACGACCCGCGCGCGGAACTGACCAGCGCCAGTTCGCGGTAGGTAACGCCGTCGGCCTGCAGGCTGATCACGTTGCCGGCGATGCGTTCGAGTTGCGGGTACACCTTATGCATAATCCATTACCTCCGCGAGCATCTTGTCGATGCGCGATTCTTGTTCCTTAAAGGCCTCGTCGTCCATGGCGATCTGGTTCCAGTCCTTGGTGGCCTGGGTCAGCGCCTGGAAAAAGCGCCGCGCGGTTTCCTTGTTATCGAATTTCATCGCCGTGCCGAGGATGCGCGTGATCTTTCCGAACACGTATTTCTGCCGGTCGGCGCTGGTGGCGCAGTCCACGGCATGAAAGGCGTCCTGCTGGAGATACGTGTCGTCGAGGTATTCGGACTTCAAATAGACCGTGAAATCGTCGATTGAGGTGCCTTCCTCACCGACCACTTTCATCATCTGGTTGACCTCGTTTCCGGTACGCAGGATGCGCCGGGCGTTGTCGACGTCCTCCGTGGCCACGACGCTGTCGTATTTGCTCCAGCTGTCGAGCGGGGCGATGGCCGGATAGCGGCGCGCGTCGGATCGCTCGCGCGACAGGCCGTGGAAGGCGCCGACGACCTTCAGTGTGCTCTGCGTGACGGGTTCCTCGAAGTTTCCGCCGGCGGGACTGACCGTGCCGCCGATGGTGACGGACCCGATGCTCCCGTCGTTCAGGCGGACCACGCCGCCTCGTTCGTAGAAGGCCGCGATAACCGATTCGAGATAGGCGGGGAACGCCTCCTCGCCGGGGATTTCCTCCAGGCGGCCGGATACTTCGCGCAGGGCCTGCGCCCAACGGGACGTGGAATCGGCCAGCAGGAGGGCGTTGAGTCCCATCTGCCGGTAGTATTCCGCGATCGTCACGGCGGTATACACCGACGCTTCGCGCGCGGCCACCGGCATCGAACTGGTATTGCAGATGATCAGGGTGCGCTCCATCAGGCTCTTGCCGGTCCGCGGATCGGTCAGCTCCGGGAATTCGCGGAGTGTTTCGACCACCTCGCCGGCGCGCTCGCCGCAGGCGGCGACGATCACGATATCCACTTCCGCGTGACGGCTGGTGATTTGCTGGAGGACCGTCTTACCCGCCCCGAAGGGGCCCGGGATGCAGTACGTGCCGCCGCGCGCGATCGGGAACAGGGTGTCGATGATGCGCACCTTGGTGACCAGCGGTTCGGTGGGGCGCAGGCGTTCGCGGTAACAGCGGATCGGCACCTTGACCGGCCAGAACTGCGACATCGTCACGTCCTGCTCGTTGCCGCGATCGTCTTTCAGGCGCGCGATGGTGTCGGTGATCTTGTAATCGCCCGCCCGGGCGACGGAGACGACCGTGTGCCGGCCCCGCAGGCGGAAGGGCGCCATGATGCGATGCTCGAAGATGCCCTCGGGGACCGTTCCGAGCGTATCGCCCGCCGCGACGGTCTGCCCCTTCTCGGCCTTCGGCGTGAAGGCCCAGGTGCGTTCCCGGTCCAGCGCGTGAAGATACACCCCGCGCTGGAGGAAAAAGCCGCATTGCTCGGCCAGCGCCGGCAGCGGATTCTGCAGGCCGTCGTAAATCTGCGTCAGCAGGCCCGGTCCCAGTTCCACGGCCAGCAACTCGCCGGTGAACGCGACGGGGTCGCCCACGGACAGGCCGGTCGTATCCTCGAACACCTGCAATTCCGCCGTCTGGCCGCTGATGCGAATGACCTCGGCCTTCAATTGGATGTCCTGGATCCGCGCGAAGCCGACTTCGTTCTGTACGACGGGGTGATCGAACTGAACCGTCAGCAGGTTCCCGTTGACGCCGATGATTTTTCCGATGTGCTCGCTCATGCCTGTGCCGTCTCCTGATTCTCAAATTTACGGTCGATCTGCTTTTGTATGAAAGATTCCACGACCTCACGGCCGGCGTCTTCGCTCATGGCCGCGAGTTGTTCCGTCAATTGCAGTTTGGCGGCAAAAGCCAGGACGGCGTCCAGGCCGTAGGGATCGCGGAGGGCGAGTTCATCGAGGACGTTCCATCGGCAGCGGTCCAGCGCGAACCGGCGTTCCCACGGATTGGATTTGCTCATGGCGTCCGCCGCGGCGTATTCGGCGGCGATATCGGCCGCGGCATAGGCATGTAGATAGGGGCGGACCTCGATGCCGGCGCGGGTCGCGCGCGCCTTGGCGATGGCGTTGCCGATCTGCGTTTCGGAGCTCAGCCATCGCCGCGCGAATTCCGATACGCCCTCGCGGGCGCGGTTCTCCAGGATGCGGCGCAATTCCTCATGGTCTTCGTCGCTGAGCACGCCCTGGCAACGGAACAGAAAGTCCCCGGAAGAAAAGGGGGGCGGATCCCCGAGGGTCAGCAACGGCAGGCTGGCGGCCAGATAGTAATACGACATGGATCAGCCTTTCTTCGGAGCCGGCTCATGGCCTTCGCGCGCAACGCGCAGGATGATGTCCGCCAGATGCGGACGCAGGAAGTTGGCCAGCGCCTCGGCGATCGCCGTTTTCGTGAAATCGTGGTGGGCGTGATCGTCGACGAACGACACCTTGAATCCGCGATCGATGGAGGGGTCCACCTTGATTTCGACGCCGGCGCCCATCTTCTGTTTATACCGGTCGGAATAGAACTTCACGAGTTCCTTCTGGTCGGCCTCGCTCAGGAGCAGGTCCATCCGGCGGTCCTTGCCTCCGCGCGCCATGTATGAGTCCGCCATCTTGACGAGCATCTGCTTGACGACGTCGATGCTCATGGCCTCTTCGAGCGATTCCCGGATCAGGTCGTCGAGGATGTGTTCGACGCCCTGTCCGACGGTGATCAGCAGGTCGCGGCCGGCCTGTTCCAGTGTCCGGGTGCTGCGGTCGGTGAAGGCTTCGGCGTCCTTGCGGGCCTTCTCCACGATATGGTCCGCCTTCTGCTCGGCTTCCCGCACGATGCGCGCGGCCTTTTCCTTGGCGCGCGCCAGCATGTCGGCGGCCTGTTTGTCGGCCTTGTCGATGGCCTCCGTCTGGATCTTCTCGATCAGATGTTGAAGTTCTTCCGCCATGGATGTGCTCTCCTGTTACCTCATCTCGTGCAGGTCATGTTGCCGGTCTTTCCGGATCGTTGGCCGTTGGGCTGTTGTCGCCGCCGGTAATCAAGTCGGCGCCCATCTGGTCCAGGCTCCGTAATTTACTACCGGCCTGGAACAGGTCCTGTAAAGTCAACAGTTCCTCGAGCAGGATATATCGCGCCACGTCGTCCCCCTCCGCAAGCACGGTCAGTTCAATCCGGGGGCCGTCCTGCGACAGGGTAAAGGACAGATCATCCTTCCGTATGCGGTAGGAGAGGGTGTCAACGGGCAGCCGGAAAACGAAGAACTCCTCGTTGCGGAACGCCTTGACCAGGTGGTTCAGCAGAAACTCGGCTATGTCGTAGGACGGAAAATCCAAGGCGATCACGCTGGTCTTCTCGGCGATTGTCCGCGCCTCGCCGCGCACGCCGTGTCCGCCGTCCAGCAGGTGATTCAGCACCGGCGGCGCCATGACGGTCGTGATCATCGTCATCATGATGGCCGCGCCGAAGATGTCGGACGATATCGCGCCGGACGCGAGGCCCACCCCCGCCACGATCAGCGCCACTTCACCGCGCGGCAACATGCCGAACCCGATGCGCAACGAGCCGCGCAGATTGAACCGGGAGATATATCCCGCCAATCCGCAACCCGCCACCTTGGACAGGATCGCCAGCAGGGAATACACCAGGCCGAACAGCAGCACCCCCCGCATGGCGCTCAAGTCCACCATCATGCCCATCACGCAGAAGAACACGGGGACCAGAACCTGATACACGCCATGAAGCTGATTCTGCAGCACATCCACCAGATCCGTGCGGGACAAGGCCAGCCCGGTGATGTACGCGCCGATAATCATGGCCAGGCCGGCCATTTCCGAGAAACCCGCCAGGAGCAAAGCCAGGCCGAGCGAAATGTGCGATATCGTGGCGGGCGATCGCACGGCCTTGACGAACCGCGCGATGCGCTTGGCCGTGAGCAGGCCGACCGATGTCAGTATGATCCAGAAACCGAACGCCTTCAGGGCGATCCATCCGATGTCGCCCCACAGGATATCCGCGCCGGCCAACTCCACCTTGGCGATGCCCGTAACCATCGCGAGGATGATGATGCAGAGCACGTCGTCGAGCACGGCCGCCGCCAGGATGGTGACGCCTTCCGGAGAATCCATCTTGCGCTTCTCGGACAGGATGCGCGCGGTAATCCCGACGGACGTGGCCGTGGATATCGCGCCGAGGAACAGCGCCGCCGGGTCGTGCCAATCATCCGCCAGTCCGAACCAGAACGCGCTGAACGCGCCCAGCCCGAATGCGAAGAGAATGCCGCCGATGCCGACGATCGTGCCTTTGACGGAGTATTTCAGGAACATCGCCACGTCGGTCTCGAGACCGGACATGAACAGCAGCAGGATGGAAGCCAGCACCGCGATGCCGTACAGTTCCGGCGAGATCGGCATCAGTGATCCGTCGTTGGGAAACAGCGCGCCGACGATCGGCAACGGCATATGGCCGAGGGCGAACGGGCCGATGAGGATGCCGGACGCCACTTCGCCCAGCACCGAGGGCATGCCCAGGTAACGGCGGCAGAGGAATCCCGCCACATTGGCGACTATCAGAATGACGGCCAGCTGGATCATCAGATGGGTGATGCGCTCGCCCATGTCGCCGCCCTGGCCGGCTTCCGACGCCCATGCGGTGCAGGGGATCAGCAGGGCCAGCGCGATCAGCAGGTATCCGGCCCTCGGGCGCCGTCCCGGAACACCGGAGCTGTTGCCGGTGAGGGTCATGTCCGGTTCCGTGAGCGGATGGGAGGGGCGATCCGTCGTTTCTCTTCAATGAAACCGAGAATCTCGCCGGCGATCGCGTCCGTCGGCGTCACGGACGTGTCGTAGACGGCGTCGTAGAGGGCCGGGTCCGCGATGTCCTTGCCGAAGTAATCCTGCACCAGTCTCTCGCGCGCGCGATCCTGTCGCTTCATCCATTGACGGGCTTCCCTGCGGTCGAAGTCGAAACGGGACATCAGATTCTCCAGCCGCGCGGATTCGGGCGCGGTCAACCGGATGTGAACGCCGGCCGGATGCTTGCGCGTGGCGCATACGGAGCCGCGGCCGATCAGGATGACCTTGCCGATGGCGCCCAGCATGTGGAGCAACTCAAACGTCTTCTTGTAGAGCACAAACTGGTGGGCGGGCCCGCCGACCAGGGCCGTCAGCAGTTCCTGGATCTCCGAGTGATATTCCTCGGTGAGCAGCGAACCGATCAACACGCGCAACTTCGGGTCCTGTGCGATGATGTCGCAGAGTTGCCGGTCGAAGATCTGCCAGCCCGTCAGGCTCTTGTTCCACGATTGTTCGTTGATTCGGCGGAGCAGGAGTTCGGCGAACGTATGTCCGCCGGCGCCCGCTTCGCGGGAGATGGTGACGAACGGATGTCCGTCCAATCCGTCTCCCCGGATCAGGCGCTCGGCAAAGTACTCTTTGATCAGCGCATCCTTATCCATCATGCCCCATCACCCCGGTGCCGGTTACCTGGCGTCCGCGTGGCCGTACGCCGCCGCCATCGTATAGCGCGCGGGATCCACATCCGACGGTTGTTCCACTTTGATTCGCGCATCCACGATACGACAGCCCTTGCCCGGCTCAAGCGCAAAGATGGGGTTCAGGTCCAGTTCCGTAATCTGGGGAACTTCCTCCACCATCATGGATATCCGGAGCAGGATCTCCTTGATCGCGTCGATGTCGGCGGGCTGGTGGCCGCGGTAGCCCGTCAACAGGCGGTGGCCGCGGATCAGGCGCACCATTTCGTCCGCATCGCGGTCGGTCAGCGGGGTGACCCGGAAAACGACGTCGCCGAGGATTTCCACGTGGATTCCGCCGAGCCCGAAGGCGATCAGCGGTCCGAACACCGGGTCCTCGGTCACGC
>CAYRPR010000139.1:0-6045 GCA_964425945.1 uncultured Verrucomicrobiota bacterium
AGACGCACAAGTATACCAGTACCGGCAAGGCCGAGAACAAGTTCGGCGTGGATCTGAGCCGCGCGGAGCGGGCCTACGATCTGGCGGCGCGATTGCCGAATCTGGAGATCGCCGGCGTGCACATGCACCTCGGTTCACCGATCATGACGCCGGATCCGTACGCGGAGGCGTTGGAGAAGGTGCGGCCGTTCTGCGCGCAATGGAAGAAGCAGTTCGCCTCGTTCCGTCACATAGATATCGGCGGCGGGCTCGGCATACCGTATGCGCCGGAGCAGGTCGCGCCCGATCCGCGTGCGTTTGCGCGGGCGGTCATCCCGCTGTTGAAGGACATGGACCTGTCGGTCGGTTTGGAGCCGGGCCGTTTCCTTACCGGCAACGCGGGCATCCTGGTGGGGCGGGTACAGTATATAAAGGATAACCCATTCAAGAAGTTCATTGTCATCGATGCGGCGATGAATGACCTGATCCGTCCGCCGTTGTACGACGCGTATCATCACGTGCAGGCGGTGCGCGAGGTGCCGGGGACGCTGTTCGGCGATGTGGTGGGTCCGATCTGCGAATCAGGCGATTTTGTCGCCGCGAATCGTGAACTGCCCGCCGTGGAGTCGGGGGATCTGTTGGCCGTGATGAGCGCGGGGGCCTACGGATTCGTCATGGCCTCCAACTACAACAGCCGGGGCCGCGCGTCCGAGGTCATGGTGTCCGGCGACCGCCACGAGCAGGTCCGCGCCCGGGAAACCCGGGACGATCTCGTACGCGGCGAGACGATTCCGGAATGGACAAAGCCCTGAAGAAGTGGAGTAATGGATCACATGTTTGAAGGTGCTTATACAGCCATTGTAACGCCATTCACCCAGGGCGGGGAAGTGGATTATGACGCCCTCGGCCGGCTCATCGAAGCCCAGGTCGCCGGCGGCGTCGACGGCGTGGTCCCGGTCGGCACGACCGGCGAATCGCCGACGCTGTCGGTCCAGGAACACAATCGCGTGATTGAGTTTGTCGTGGAGACCGTGGACCGGCGGATGAAGGTGATCGCCGGCACGGGCGCCAATTCGACTTCGGAAGCCATTGCGCTGACCCGGCACGCCCGGGAGGTCGGTGCGGATGGCACGCTCCAGGTCACCCCGTACTATAACAAGCCCAGCCAGCGCGGATTGATCGAGCATTTCACGAAGATTGCGGAGATCGGTTTGCCGATCGTGCTGTATAATATTCCGGGGCGCACCGCGCGCGAGTTGACGCTGGCGACCGTGGTCGAACTGTCCCGGAATCCGAATATTGTCGCGATCAAGGAAGCGGCGGGCGATGTGGATCGCGTGAGCCAGTATGTGGACGCGTGCGACATCGAGATCCTGTCCGGCGACGACGCGTTGACCCTGCCCATGATGGCGGTCGGCGCCGTTGGTGTGATCAGCGTGGCGGCCAATGTCGCGCCGAGGGCGGTGGCCGATATGGTGCATGCCGCGCGGGACGGCCGGTGGACCGACGCGCAGGATGGGCATCGGCGCCTGCACCGCCTGTTCCGTGATCTGTTTCTCGATACGAATCCGATTCCCGTCAAGGCCGCTCTGGCCCTGATGGGGCAGATCGAGGAGGTCTATCGTCTGCCCATGTGCGGGATGGACGAGAAGCCGAAACAGCAATTACGTGAGACGCTGCGCGCGTGTGGACTGCTATGACGCGCGTCGTGGTCATAGGCGCGGCGGGGCGTATGGGCCGGTCCATTATTCGCTGTTTGCAGGGTGGTGCGGTGGCTGATCTTCAGCTGGTCGGCGCGGTGGATATCTGGGACTCCCCGGAACGGGGCAAGGATGCCGGCGCGGTCAGCGGAGCGGGTGATTGCGGTATGGCCATCACGTCGGATCTGGAAACAGTTGCCGAGGGCGCCGACGTCCTGATTGATTTCAGTTATCCCAAGGGCACGGCCGGCAATGCGGATCGTATCGCCGGTTGGGGCAAGGGGTGGGTCGTTGGTACAACCGGTCTGAACGACGAAGAACAGGCCGCGGTACGTAAGGCCGCCGGAAAGATTCCCGTGGTCATGGCCCCGAATATGAGTCTGGGCGTGAATCTGCTTTTTCAGCTCGTGGAAGATGCCGCGCGCGCCTTGAAGAACAAGGGCTACGACGTGGAAATTGTCGAACGGCATCATCGACACAAGAAGGATTCGCCGAGCGGAACGGCCTTGCGCCTCGGGCAGGCCGTGGCGAAGGGCATGGAATGGGATCTGGATCAGGTGTCGCGTCACGGCCGGGAGGGTATCGAGAAGGAGTCCCGTCCGTCGGCGCAGATCGGGTTTCACGCCATTCGCGCGGGCGATTTTGTCGGTGATCACACGGTGCTCTTCTCGTCGGAGGGCGAATCCGTCGAGTTGTCGCATCGCGCGACCAGTCGCGATACATTCGCCATCGGCGCATTGCGCGCCGCGGCCTGGGTCGCGGGTCGCCGGCCCGGTCTCTATTCCATGAAGGACGTGCTCGGGCTGTAGCCATGGAAATCGGCTTGAGTCTGGGGAGCAACCTGGGGGATCGCCTGGCGTGCATGCGCGGAGCCCGCGACCGGATTGCCTCATGGCCCGGTGTGCAATGCCTCGCGCAATCCCCAATCTATGAAACCGAGCCGGTGGGCGTATCCGACGCCTATCGCGACCTGAAGTTTCTCAACGCCGTATTGATTGTGGACAGCGGGCGATCGCCGGCCGAGTGGTTGTCGATGCTTCATGAGCTTGAATATGACATGGGGCGAGAGCGCCAGGGTGACCGGAACGCGCCGCGTCCCATCGACGTGGATATTCTCTACGCCGGTGATCGATGCATCGATGGCGGCGGGCTGGTGGTGCCGCATCCCCGATGGGCGAAGCGGCGTTTTGTGGTTCAGCCGCTGGCCGATGTCCGGCCGGATCTCATACTGCCCGGTGCCGGTCGTACGGTTCGTGATATCTTGCGTGATCTGGTGGGCGAAGATGTAACGCTCTTCATCGCCGAATGGTAAGCGCTGCGCCTACGGAATCCGGACCCATACGCGAAAATAGCGGAGAAAATTGGTGGTCATGGCCGGGGCGTTGGTGCCGACCCACGTCGTGCTGAGATCCTGCCCCCGGAACAGCGCGGGATCGACGGGAAACCAGTCGCCCGGCTGACTCAGATCCGCGTCGCGATAGTCCACGTTGTACAGACGCGATGTCGTGGACGAGAAATCGAACTGTATCCAGTCATTCGTAATACTTTTTCCGATATTCGTAATACGGAACACGCTGATCTCGTCCAGAGGATCCGTGCCGGCTATGTACTCGTGCAGGTTACTCGCGCCGTCCCCGTCGTCATCGGCGCCGGCGATGACGTTGGTGATGCCTCCGAAATGTTTGTATGCCCACCAGTCCGGGATGCCGTCCCCGTCCGTGTCGAGTGTAACACGAATGGTGTGTACCCGGCTGGCGATCTCTTCGCCGCTATCGCCCCGTGCCCGCGCCTGCAGGTCAATCAGTCCCGCGCCCTGTGCCGCGGTATCCCATTCGAATTGCCAGGGCGGCGCGTTCGTTTCCGAAAGGAGTTTCCCATGTACAAAGAACTGTACCGAAGTGACCGTACCCGGCGAGAGCGCCGTATCTACCCAGGCCGTCACGATGGAGTCCGACTCCAGCGACGCGCCGTGCTCCGGCACAGTGATCACGCAGTGGCCGTTGTGGTTGCTGACCGTGAACGGGATCACGGCGTGACCCTGTGTGCGCAAGGCCGAACCCTCATACGCCACCACGCGCAACGAATGGCGACCATCGGCGAGGGCGGTGGTGTCGAGCGAATAGGATGCCGTCAGCTGCGCGAATCCCTTGCGCAGGAAAATCATGCCGCGCGCGCCCATCACATCGGCGTTGCTGGTCAGCTTGCCGGTATACGATCCGGTCAGGCCCGCGCCGGAGGATTGAAAGTCGATTTCCATGTTGTAGGTGTCCCACGTGTTGGTGCGGGCGCGGATGGACATTTCCACGGCGCCGGTAATATTCCGGACATTAACCACTTCCGCCCCGGTTGAATCCTGCAGCCCGGGCGTTCCGAGGATCAGGTGCCGCAGCGTGTTCATCAGCGAGAAGCGCGTGTCGTTCGTGGATGTGGATGTGACGGTATTGGTGAACGCGACGCCGTCCAGTCGCTTGATGACCGCTACAATCTGGTCGCCGGTGGATACGGTTCCGCTCAACGTGATATCCTGCCGGGCCGGCACGACGGTGTCCGCCAGGTGGGTGCCCGGGGTATGCGCGAAGATGGTCGGGGCGCCCGGCGAGTTGGTCGATGTGGCCGAATAGGCCACATTCGAGCCGGACACCCCGTAGGGCGATTTGCGGTAGAGTTCGACGCGATCCGAAAAAGCGGCGGCCGTTACATGAATGGTGGGCGGCGTGTCATTGACAGCGTTCGCCAGTCCGCGCGCGGCATCCGCGAGCGTGTCGCCGGAAAGAATGGTATAGGAACGATTATGGGCATCGACCTGGGCGGAGATGATATCGCCCGCCTGCAAGGATACATTGGTCAGTGTGGCCACATACCGGTCGTTCAGGAACAGGTCGATTTGATCGACGGATCGCTCCGCCGAGGCGGCGATACCCGTTACGGTGATGTCGACCAGACCGGTGACCACGCTGTTTGGCGTCAGGCCGTCGACCTGGGCGACCGGCGGCGCGGCATAGGCCGCGGTCAGGGGGTCGCCGAGGACAATGCCCTGATACGGATTCTGCACCGACATGTAGTAGCTCTCGCCCAAATTGAATCCGCGCGCATACCAGAAATGCAGTCGAGCTTGGGGAAACTTGTTGGTAATGGCGCACGGCTCCACGACGGTGCCATAGGTTCCCCCCGCGCCCGCGGCGATCCAGTCGAGTATGGAGGTCTGGAGGCTGTCAAAGAGAAAGCCGCCGAACGAGGTCAGATGATCCGCCAACGCGCCGGGCGCGTAATGATTGGATTGGATGTTGTTGACCACGCCGTCGATGGGTCCGGTCAGATAGCCGGTCACGTTGGTCTGGCCGGCGATCCATTCCCCGCGCACGAACCGGCTGAACGGGGCCGGATCAAGAAAGTGCTTCAGGTAGATCGAGCGATCGGACTGTGTCCATCGAATGTTGCGCGAGGTGTCCGCCGTGACCAGGTAATACACGCCGCCGGTGGGGGTGGACGAATCCGCTGCCATGGCGCGATCGATCAGGCGCCGGTTCTGATCCGGATCCCATGCCGTCAGCATGGTGGCCATGTAGTAGCGGTTGCTGCTCGGCGCGCCCGATCGCGTGAAGGCCGTTTCTGATTCGTAGTAATCGCTCCGCGTATAGGCGGGCAGCGTGCAGGGCGCGAAGGAGAACTGGTATCCGTAGAACATGGCGGAGGTAATTGAATTGACGTTGGTCTCGCCGTTCCCGAGTTGTACCCGCGAGGGGATGTCCCGCGAGAACACCATGTAATCAATCTGGTTGCGGAGGCCGGAAGCGGCGATGGAGGTGAGGATTGGGTTCAGGACCTGGTTGCTGAAGTTCGCCGTGTTTATGGTAAAGTGGGTGGCGATGTTGATGCCCAAGACTTGTGAGGGGTGGATCCCCCGCTTTTCGCGGTAATAGTTGCCCACGGCCATGGATTGCGGGCTGGCTTCATTCACCACGATCAGGACGTTCTGCGGGCCGCCCCCGGCCGCGGCCTCGAAGGCGCCGATCAGCACGCAGATTGCCGGCAGTATGGCTGTGGCCCGGTATGGCATGGTGTCAGCAGGTTTCCACGGATCAGAATACGTCGGATGACAGGCAAAGTAAAGCGGGCGGCCGGATAGCCTGCGACGACACTTGACCAGTTCTGATCCGGTCATTAGAGTGTGAACGATTCATAGTGCTGGGAAGGAGACCGGGATATTATGGTTGCTGATACTAAATCGCAGGTTACGGAGGATCAGAAAACGGGCGGCGAGGAAGCGGCCCCGGAGATGGTGGCCTCCTACGCGCTGATCTTCGAGCTCGAAGGGGTCGCCGTGTCGGCGCGGAAGGCGGAGTTCGATGTGCTGAACAGTCTGTTG
>CAYRPR010000140.1:0-6036 GCA_964425945.1 uncultured Verrucomicrobiota bacterium
GAACAAGATTCTCGGCGCGCAGGACCGTTCCATGGCGCTCGAGTACGAGTTGTTTCTCGAAATCCGCAACGCCGTCGTACAGGAAACGGCGCAGATCCAGGAAACCGCCGCGGCGCTCGCCGAGCTGGACGTCCTGGCCACACTGGCCGAACGGGCGTTGGCCTCGCGTTATGTGCGTCCGGTCATGTCCGGAACCGATGTAATCCGGATTTGCGACGGGCGGCATCCCGTGATCGAATCGATGACCGGCGCGGAACCGTTTGTCCCGAACGACACCCTGCTGGACAATCTGGAGAACCAGTTGATCATAATCACCGGTCCCAACATGGCGGGTAAATCGACCTACATTCGCCAGGTCGCTCTGATCGTGATCATGGCCCAGATTGGATCGTTCGTTCCGGCGGGACAGGCGGAAATCGGCATCGTGGACCGCGTATTCACCCGTGTCGGCGCCAGCGACGATCTCGCGCGCGGACGCAGTACATTCATGGTGGAGATGCAGGAAACCGCCAACATCCTGAATAACGCCACCAAACGCAGCCTCATCGTGCTCGACGAAATCGGTCGCGGCACCAGCACGTTTGACGGCATCAGCATCGCGTGGGCCGTGGCGGAGTATCTGCATAACCACGAAGCGGTGAAGGCGAAGACGCTGTTCGCCACGCATTATCACGAACTGACCGATCTGGCGCGCACCATGCCCGGCGTGAAGAATTACAACGTGCTCGTACGCGAGAAGAACGACCGGATCGCGTTCCTGCGCAAGATCGTTCCGGGCGCCGCCGACAAGAGTTACGGCATCCAGGTTGCGCGACTTGCCGGCATGCCGCAGGAGGTCATCGATCGCTCAAAGGAGATCCTGACCAACCTCGAAGAAGGTGAGTTTGGTGAAGGCGGCCAGCCCACACTGGCCCAGCACCGGCCCCGGAAACAGCAGGACTCCAGATCCCAACTGCGCCTGTTCGGTGAATAACGTCCGGACTTACAGCCGGACCGGGACCTGCGCCTCCAGAATCTCCCGTGCGCGGTTGAGCGCCTCGTCAATATTCCGACGGATATTCGCCTTGCCCAGACGCCGATAGAGACCGTACCGGATTAATGCGCGGGCGGTAGAGGTCTGAATGCCGGACAATACAAGCGTCGTGCCCTGCCGCTTGCACTTGAAATAGAATTCCTCGAGCGCATGCATGCCGGTGGCATCAATCACCGGTACGCGGCGCAGACGCAGGATGAAAACGGCCGGCGGTCGCTCGACGAGTTGCAGCGTATCCTTCAAGCGATCCGCCACGCCGAAGAAGAAGGGTCCGGTGATTTCGTATACCTCCACGCCCTTGGGGATCACGCGGAGCTGAATCGAGTCCGGATCGCGCTCTTCCATCGAGCCCTGCGCCTCCTCGCCAATTTCCGCCTTGAACGCGCGCACGTTGGTTACTTCGGACATCCGGCGCATGAACAGCATCGAGGCCAGCACCATCCCGACCCCCACCGCAACGGTCAGATCCGTCAGGACCGTCAGGCTGAACGTCGTCAACAACACCACGATGTCGCTCGCCGGCGCCTTGAAATGATCGCGCTCCGCCATGCTCCACGACACCAGCACCAGCACGGCGGCCAGCGAGGCGAGCGGAATCTTACTGGCGTACGGCGCGAGCCAGACCATACACAGCAACACCACCACGGCATGCACCATGCCCGCCAATGGCGTGCGCCCCCCGCTCTTGATATTGGCCGATGTGCGGGCGATGGCCGCCGTCGCGGGGATGCCGCCGAACAACACCGACGCGATGTTCCCCAGACCCTGCGCGACCAACTCCACGTTCGACCGGTGCCGTCCGCCGATCATGCCGTCCGCCACCACACAGCACAGCAGGGATTCGATGGCCGCCAGTAGAGCGATCGTCGTCGCGGCGGGAATCAACTCGCGCACGCGAACGAAGAAGGATCGATCCAAGGTCGGCATCCGGAAGGACGGCACCCGGTCCGGAATACCGCTCGGATGCTCCACCGTGGCGAAGCGGGTGCCGATGGTCTCCACGCCGATATCCGGCTGGTCGAGGTTCAGCTGGGCCACCAGGACGGCGGACACGATCAAGGCCATGATGGCGCCGGGCACACGGGGCAGGAATCGGCGGATCGCCACCATCATAGCCAGACTGCCCACGGCGATGGCCGTGGCGTACGGGTTGATTCCATTTGCGAGGACGGCCTCCGCGTAAGCCCGCCACTTCTCGACAAACTCAACTGGCACTTTCGCGACCGCCTCGCCGGTCAGCCCGAAGCAGTCTTTCATCTGCTGGGAGAAGATGATGACCGCAATGCCGGACGTGAAGCCGGTGGTAACCGGATACGGGATGAACTTGATCATGGCGCCGAGCCGGCTGACGCCGAGCAGGATCAGGATCACGCCCGCCATCAGCGTCGCCAACACCAAGCCGTCGTAGCCGTGCTGATCCACGATCGCGTACAGGATCGGAATGAACGCACCGGTGGGTCCCGCGACGGCTACGCGACTGCCGCCCAGCACGGAGACAAGAAAGCCGGCGATGACCGCCGTATATAATCCGCGTTCCGGTGTAACACCCGAGTTGATGGCGAAGGCCATGGCCAGCGGGAGCGCAATGATGCCGACCGTTACCCCGGCGGCCAGATCGCCCAACAGCGTCGCGCGGGTGATTCCTTCACGAAAACAGACAATGGATTTCGGCAGGTAGGAGCCCAATCGCTCCCAGAGAGATTTCGATTTCAGCGTGGCGGTACGGTCATCATGCATTGCAACAAAATCGCACAAGCGCTCCTTGAAAAAATGGGCCCGATCATAACACTGGTCGGTGCTCACGCAAGAGGGAATTTGGCCGGCGATTACGCCAGCAGGGACCAGAACCCCATGAACAGGCCGGCGATCAGCCCGCCCGCGCCCCAGAGCAGATCGCGCAGTGGGGTGACAAAAATCAGTACCAACGCCACCAGCGACACCGTCTGGCCCATCTGCGGGTCGATACGCTCCATGCGCGGGAAGAAATAGGAGAACACGGACCATCCGTCAAACATCGGTACGGGCAGCATGTTCAACACAAAGAGCAAGCCGTTCGTCAGACAGCCGATGCGGAAGAACATCATCATCTCACGGCCGCCGCCTTCCGGCGCCCACCTGTCGGCGAGCACCAACAACAGCGCGAAGATGCTACTGAGGAGGAGATTGGACAGTGGTCCGGCGGCGGATACGACCGCGCCCGCCCACTTGTGCCGAAACCGGCTGATGGATACCGGGACCGAACCCCAGGCGATGCCGATCAGGGCCAGCATGATCATCGAGGTCGTGCCCATCTGCACCAACGGATTGAGCGACAGGTGACCCGCGCGCGCGGCGGTGTCGTCTCCCAGCCGCAACGCCGTCGCGGCATGTGCATACTCGTGGACACAGATCGAAAAGGCGACGATCAGGATCCATGCGAAGTAGAACAGCGGGTCTTCCGCCAGGTACTGGATGAACAGATTCATACTCGAAACAGACGGTTTGCGTTGGCTGACGTAATACGCGCCATGTCGTCCGGTGTCACGCCGCGAATCTCCGCCAGCTTGGCGGCTACATGCGCGACCCAGGCCGGCTCGTTGGGCTTGCCGCGATACGGCACAGGCGCGAGATACGGCGCGTCGGTCTCCACCAGCAGATGATCGTCCGGAACCCATCGCGCCACCTCGCGCAGGGTGTCCGCGTTCTTGAAGGTAATGATACCGCTGAAACCGATCATCAGGCCCATTTCAACCAACTGTTCCGCAAAGGCGCGCGTTCCCGTGAAGCAATGAAGCACGCCGGGCGGTCCTCCGCCCCGCCAGGACGAGCCGAATAGCTTCAGCGCTCGCAACGTATCCTCGTCCGCATCGCGACTGTGCACGATCACGGGTTTCCGGTATTCCGCCGCGATTTCCAGCATGGAGGAGAAGAGGCGAATCTGTTCCCGGGCGGTTTCCGCCGAGTAGTGATAATCCAGGCCCGTCTCGCCGATCCCGACCACGCGCGGATGGCCCGCCCATACGCGCAGGCCGTCGAGGACCGGCGGCCGCGCCGCTTCATCGCGGTCATAGCCCACCGTCGCGACGATTTCCGAATGGCGTTCGGCAAGTTGCACGGCGGTGCGATTGGCGTCCGGCGTGCCGCCGATGGCCACAATGCGTGTTACGGCGGACGCACGGGCGCGTTCCAGCATCGATTCGACGTCGCCGGACGATACGAACCCGTCCAGATGCGCGTGGGAATCGATCAGGCTCATGACTCCGGGATGCGATCGATCCAACCCAACATCGGATTGCGCCGGTAGCGCTTCCGCAGATCGTCCTCAATTTTCTTGGCGCGTTCGTCCTGCTTCAGCAGGCGCAGGATGCGGATCCAGCGCGCACCGACCCGCAGGGCCGTTTCCGGCGTGTCGGCCATTTCGATGATGTTCTCGTAGATCTGTCCGGCCTCGTTGTACAGCTCGTTCAAGGTGTACAGGTCGGCGAGTTTCTCCTGCAGAATCAGGCTCTGGCGTTCACGCAGGATCGCGCGGCCGAGTTTCAGGGCCAGGTTGAAGCGGCCTTCGCGGACCAGCAGATTGATCATGCGCACGCTGGCCCAATCCAGCCGTTGATTATCCGCGCCTTCCAGATTGCGTATCTGTACCTGCAACGGAAGCCGGAACGGGCGGTACAGCGGATCACCCACGACCGTGATCTGCCAGGACAGCGCGCTCATGGCCATATAGGCGCTTTCGCCGAACGAGTAGCCCATGCACAGGCGCTCGGTGAACAGCTTGAGGTCGGGACTGAACGAGAGGAACGGTTCATGCACCGCGCCCATGGTCGCCGCGGCGCCGCGCGCCAGCAGCGGACCGGCCCAGAATTTCGAGTCCGTGCGCAATTCAGCCGCGCTGGCCGAATGCAGGTGATACGCGATCGCGCCCGGCTGAAAACGGAAATCCTTTCGCGTAAACGGGCCGTTCAGCTCTTCCGCGTACCACCCCAGATACACGGCCGCATGCTCCATCGGGAAATCGGTCTCCCAGATCGGCTCCTCCATATCCAGCGCAATCTCATAGCCCTCGCGACGCAAACGTTCACCGGCCTCCCGGATCCAGTAATCGCCCAGGATGTACGGCCCGTCGCGCAGGCCGCGCAGATCGAGGTACACGCGTCCCAACAGGCCCTGCCGTTCCGCGGTCAATGCGTCGTCGAGCATGCGCCGCGCCGTATCCGCGTCCGGCCCATCGAGCCGCGCCGCGACGACCAGATGATACTCATCCGTCACCTTGCGCGTCGGGGTCAGACTGCCGAACATGGGATTGCGCAACGGACCCTTGATGTCGTAGCCCGGAGCCAGTAATAGCGCCAGCTCCGAATCCACCGACGCGCCGTCGCGGCGTTGTGCCCGTTCCGACCCGTCCGTGATCACGCGCGCGAAGCGTCCGCGCGTGTCGTTGATGCGCACCGGCACGCCGTAAATCGACACGATGTAGTCCACGGAGGATTCCGTCGTGATCCAGGGGGTCTCGTTGGGCTGGACCTCCTCGGGATTGCGCGGAGACTGACGGATCAATTCCTTCTGGCGCAGGAACTCGAGCAACGGATCGCGCAATTTGGTTTCGTAATCGCGCCGCGACATCGCCTCGCCCTTGGGCAGGTCGAGGATACAGACGAGATCGGACGGGATGTTCCGCTGCTTCGCGTAATATCCCGCCAACTCGATGGAGTCGGGCACATTGCGGTTGGCCACAATGACCACACCGGTCGTACGCGCCTCGGCCACGGTCATGGTCCCCAGCGCGATCAACAGCCACAGGAATCGAGGGAGAGAGGTATGCATAGGTTTCAGTGGTCAGTGGTCAGTGGTCAGTGTTCAGGTTTCAGGGAAGACAAGAGACTTCCAATCATTGGAAGTTTTCAGAGCGTTTGTTTCCAACGATTGGAAATCCGTGATTCCTCCTGAACACTGAACACTGGCACCTCAGTTCAGACCAACAACGGCGCGATCACCAGCGCCACGACGCTCATCAGCTTGATCAG
>CAYRPR010000141.1:0-6034 GCA_964425945.1 uncultured Verrucomicrobiota bacterium
ATCGTCCGCGGCTCATGCTCCCGCGCGTCGGATGGAACCGGATGCCGAGTTTGCGGGCCGTTTCGATTTCCACGTCGAGCAGTTCCGCGGATGCCTTGCGGGGGAAGACATAGAAATGGTCCGTGGTGGTCGTACAGCCGGACAGGAGGAGTTCGCCGACGCCCACGCGGGTGCTGACTTCGACGGCTTCCTCACTCAACTCGCGCCAGACTTCGTACAGGGCGATCAGCCAGTCGAACAGCTTGGCGTTCTGCACCTTTGGAATGTTGCGAGTCAGGGTCTGGTAGAGATGATGATGCGTATTGATGAAGCCGGGATAGACCACGCAGTGGCTCCCGTCGATGGTTTCGACATCCGAATCCGCCTCGATATCTTCGATGCTGACGGCCCGTTTGGCGCCCGCCGGTATGATGTCGGATATCTTCCCGTCCACAATGACCAGGCTGGCGTCGCGGAGCGGGGCTTCGCCGTCCACCATGGTCACCAGGCTGTGGATGTTCCGTATAAGAAATCGACTCATAACAGGTTCTGCAAGTTGCTCATACACAGGACAACAAGGCTAGGGTATGTGCCATACAAATAGCCTGTCAAGGGCGACCGGAACCTCCATGTGAAGAAAACGGCTTTCACCGATACATGCCTTACTGTTCGGCCTTATGACAGTATCCGGTCCGCCTAGTGGTATATACCTTATAATGAGGCAGTTGTGTGGCGGAATGCTACTTGATGCGGCTCCATAGATTGCGGGAACGTTCGACGCACTTGGCTCGAACGGCCTCTTCGTCCACGCCGATCATGTGCCCGTTCTCCACGATCACCCGGCCGCGCGCTATGGTGGTCGCCACGCGGGCGAAGCTCATGCCGAACAGCAGGTGGCCATAGAAGGTCGCGGGCGAGAGCGGGGTGAATGGTACATATTCCGGTATGATAACGTCGGCCAGGTAGCCGCGCTGGAGCGCCCCGCGGGGTTCGCGGAAAATGCGTGAACAAATATCCCGGTTGTTCTTCAGCAGAATGTGGCAGGCCTCGCCGAACATGACCCGCGGATCGCGGCGATACGTGCGCTGCAACAGATACATCGCACGCGCCTGGGAGATCATGTGTGAGGACATGCCGTCCGTGCCGATGCCGACCAGCACGCCCCGCGACAGCATCTCCAGGATGGGCGTAACGCCCAGCCCGTTGTTCATGTTGGATTCCGGATTGTTGACCAGCATCGAATCCGTGGACTTGAGCAGATCCATTTCCCTCGCCTCGAAATGGATGCCGTGCACGAAGATCGATTGCCGGCCGGGAATCCCGAAGTCGAGGAACCGGTCCATAATTCGCCGTTGATAGCGCTGGAAGGTGATATCCACGTCGTATTCCGCCTCGGCGACGTGCGCGTGAAATCCGGCGCCCAGTCCGTGGGCGATATCCGAGCAACGTTCCAGGGTCTGTGTGCCGAGGGTCATCAACGCGTGCAGGCCGAAGAGGGCGGTGATCTGGTCGTCGCCCGACGCCTTGACCTTCTTGATGAACCGCTCGTTTTCGGCAATGCCTTCGCCTTTCTGATTCCGGTCGGACACTTCGTAACAGAGACAACCGTTCAGGCCGACTTCGCGGAACGCCTTCTCAATCAGATCGAGACTTCCGTCGGCGCAGGCGGGGGAGGCGTGGTGATCAATAATGGTCGTACATCCGGCGCGTGCGGCGTGCATGACGGCGATCAGGGCGGAGTAGTACACATCCTCGGCATCCAGCGCGGCGTCGAGTTTCCACCAGAGGCGTTCGAGGATTTCCTTGAAGTTGCGGGCCGGTTCGCCGGGCGGGCTGAATCCTCGGGCAAAGGTGGAGTAGAGGTGGTGGTGGGCGTTGATCAGACCGGGCATGACGATGTTGCCGTGAGCGTCAATCGTCTTGTCGGCCTTGTACTTGTCGACCGGGAAATCCCCGACGTCCACGATCTTGTCGTTCTCGATGAAGACATGACCCTTCTCATAGAAATCATCATTCTCATTCAGCGTGACGAGCACCCCGTTCGTGATCAGCAAAGAACTCATGCATCATCCTCCCGGCCGTCGCATAGGGCCGAACTTTCCGAGTTGTTTTCGTGGTTGCCTTGGCAGGCGACTCGTATGGTTACCATAAAGCCCGGTTGTTTGGCCATACCGTTGACAAAAAAACTGATCGCACGAGTCAAACGATTTATCAGGGTTGTTCTTGCAAGGCGCGGCCAGCCCGCTATCTTAATCCGAAATCAAGCGCACGCACCGTATGTACATGATCGCTGTTTCGAGATTTCGACTCGCCCTGTTTCTGGCCCTGCTCGGTTTCATGCCCGCCGCCATCCATGCGGACAAGGAATATATCGTGCAGAGCGGTGACACGCTCGGTGAGATCGCGCAACAGCATGGCGTTCGCGCGGCGGATATTCAGCAGTACAACCATCTGGCTCATCCGGATCGTCTGCAGGTCGGTCAGAAATTGCGTATTCCGCCGGGCCCGGACGCGCCGGTGCGGTACATCGTCAGGCCGGGCGACACGATATCGCACATCGCGCGGGATCACGGCGTAACGGCGGCGGCCGTGATCGAGTATAACAGGATCGTGAATCCCCAACGGCTCTCCATCGGGCAGGAATTGTTGATACCGGGCCGGGCGGCGCCCGCACGCACCGTATTGCCGGCGGGTCTCCAGCGCGATCTGGACCGGGTCCGCGTGAAACCCCGCCAGTGGAAGAACATCGTGATTCATCATAGCGGGACGCCCCAGGGCAATGCGCGCGATATGGATCGCTATCATCGGGAGCAGCGCCGCATGGTCAATGGACTGGCGTATCACTTTGTCATCGGAAACGGCCGGGGCATGGGGGATGGCGACATCGTCATCGGCAACCGGTGGCGCGCCCAGCTCGATGGCGGTCATCTGGCCAGCGAGGCGCAGAACCAGGTCAGCATCGGAATCTGTCTCGTGGGCAATTTCGAGGCGACGCGCCCCACGGCGCGACAGATGGAAAGTCTGCGCGCACTGGTGCAGTACCTGCAACGGCGCTGCAACATCGGAAAGGGCGCCATCCGCACGCATCGACAGATCAATGTGCGGCCCACCATCTGTCCCGGCCGGCACTTCCCGACCGAGCAGTTCCTGCAAGGACTGTGAGCGGCGCTATTCGTTTTCCGCCCAGATCTTGATGCCGGCGTGTTTGAAGGGCGTGGCCTTCGACGAATTGAGCCGGATCAGGATGGCGGTCATGTGCTCGATTGCGCGCGCGCTGACGGCCAGGCCCGCGTTGTAGGTTTTCACACCGAGTTTCTGCACGAGCGGTTCGACCTTGTCCTTGGCCTCCTTGCTGTTTCCGCAGACGAGCACATCGCAATTGATCGGCATGTCGGTTTGATCCAGCACATGCGCGGAGATATTGTGGATGGCGCCGACGACCGGGATATCGTCCCCGAGAATCGCCTGCGCTTCTTCCGTGGCCGATCCTTCCGGCGGCATGACGACCTTCTTCGGGTTGTCTTCCGCCAGCGGTACGACGACATCGACGAGAATCTTGCCCTTCAAATCATCCTTCAAGGATTCCAGGGTCGGTCGGTGCCCGACAAACGGTACGGCCAGCACGACAAACTCCTCCGCCTGATGAACGGCTTCGGCATTGCTGGTGCCGGTGATATGGCCGGGCGCGTTGCCCAGTCGTTCGGCAAGTTCTTCCGCGATCTTCTGTCCGCGCTCCTTCACGCGCGAACCGACCACGACGTCCACGCCCGCCATGGCCCAGCGCAACGCCAATCCCCGTCCCTGTGGTCCTGTCCCGCCCAATAATGCAATTCTCATTCAGATACTCCTGTTGTGCGTTTGCTGATTTCGACAGAGTGAACCGCAAAGCGCGCCAAGATCGCAAAGGTAATTTGATTGGCCCGTTTCTTCATCCGTACCCTTTGCGCGCTTCGCGGTTAAGCAAGGGGTCATGGATAGCAGGTCTGGACGTAGACAATCAAGCGAAACAACGGGCCCCGCCGATTCATCGGAACATGTCTTCCTTGTCCGGGCGGCGAATGTCGGTTGCGCGATCGTCCGTATCCCGCCAGTGTAATCCGCGGACGAGGACGACGGGCGTTCGTCCCGCCTTGTGCATGAGCAGGCCGGATGCTGCCGCGACTTCGTCGGCGAAGGCCGGGATCGTCGCTTGCAGAATGCGGCCGTGATGATCGGAGGTGCCGGTCAGGTCCACGAGCGCGGGAACCCTGGCGATGCCGATCGCGATGTTGACCAGTCCCTGCCGCCATGGCCGGCCGAACGAATCCGTGATGATCACGCCGATCCGCGCGTTGAACCGCTTCCGCCACGCGTCGCACAATGCCCGCGCGCTGGCGTCCGGATCCACGGGAAGCAACAGGGCGCCGCCCGCCACGTTCGACTCGTCCACACCCGCATTGGCCATGATGAACCCGAGCCGGTGCCGGCAGATCACCACCGATTCGCGATTATCGCGCGGCGGCTTGATCCTGATGATCTCCGATGATTCGCGAAGGATCAGTTCCACTTTCGCCGGATCTTTCCGGATCTCGCGCGCGAGCTCAATGGCGCGCTCCGACGGGGTTACCTTGGACAGATCGAAAAGGCGGCCCTCCGCCTTGGATACGATCTTGTGCGCCAGCACCAGGATATCCCCGTCTTCCGGTTCCGGGACGTGTCCGATGATCGTCTGGGCGATGATATCGGCCAGCGAATCGCCGGATTGGATTTCCGGGATGCCCGGAAGGGATTGCATTACGACGGGTTGAGAATTTTCCATGACGCGAGCAGTTCCTTGATGCGGGGCGACGAGCCGTTGGCCATGAAGGCGCGTAAATCGTCCGGTGTGTCGAGATCGAGAACCATACTGCGCAACCTCAGGATCTCGCACGGGATACCGCGTTCCTCCGCGCGGGCGCGGTAGTCGGGAAACGAGCGCGCGCCGAATCGGAACGGAATCGCGTCCGGCGGTGTCGTCATGATCGCGTTGGTGCCGTCATCGCCGACGGCCGGGCAGAGAATGACGGATGGAGTGGGCCGTGGATGAGACAGCAGGCGTTGCATGTCATCCGGGTCGATGCCCGCCATGTCGCCCGGAATGACGACTTGGGAGCGGAAGCCCTGCTCGATGCTCCAGCCCGTGGCGCGGTTGACGGCGGCTGTTTCGCCTTCCGCTTTTTCTTCGACAAGGACGTCATAGCCGGTCTCTCGCGCGCGCGTCGCGATGCGATCGGAATCGGTGACGATCAGAATGTTGGTCCGCGACCCGTAGGGTTTGAAGAAGTCGAGTGTCTGATCGATCAGTGCGTAGGCCAGTTCGCGCCGTTGTTCCGTTGTCAGCAGGGCGGACAGCCGTTCCTTGGCGCCTTCGGGATTCTTGATGGGAATGACGATGTTTAAATCGCTCATGTAGGCGCCTTTTGTGCGGAAACGAAGCGAAGGATGTCCTGCGCCAGGGCGCGCTTGTCGTCCGGCGTGCGCATGATGGTCGGCGCCACATGAACCGTGACGCCGCGGCCCTCCATATTGGAAGCGATCGCGCGATCGACCTCGTCGATGACGATCGCGTCGATTAAATCCCTATAATAGTCGGCGACGCCGGCGGCGTTGGCCGCAAAGCCCCTGGCATTCATCATTCGGTCGGACGGCCCTTTCAGGGACTGTCCGCCAACCAGCGGCGATACGGCCACACGAAACGCGCGCGCCGCTTGAAGGGCCCGGCGGACGCCGTCCACGGCGAGGATCGGTCCGATGCTGGCGATCGGATTGCTGGGCGCGATGACAAGTACATCGGCTTGTTCGATGGCCGCGAGAGCTTCCGGTGTGGCCCGTGCCGTCTTCGCTCCGGCGTACAGCACGCCGACGATCTCCGGTTCGCATCGCTCGCGCAGGAAAAATTCCTGGAAATTCATTTCACCGGCAGGTGTCTGTACGATCGTTTGCAGGAAGTCATCCGTGGGGGGAAGAATCGGTATGGTCACACCGAGCGACCGCGCGATGCGACGGGCGATCTCGGTTGGCCGGACGCCTTCGCGCC
>CAYRPR010000142.1:0-6017 GCA_964425945.1 uncultured Verrucomicrobiota bacterium
CGCAATTTCGGACTCGTCCAGCGCGCCGGGAAACTCTTCCTCGAATGGCGCGGCGCGAGCCAGGGCGGACGCGTCCATCGGGTCGGGTTGCTCGAACTCGAGCCCGGCCAATCAACGCACCTGATCTTCTCGCTCGACGAGAACGGCGCCGCCATGTATCGGAACGGCGCCCGAGCCTGGCATCGCGCCATTGACGGGCGCCCCTTTACGGCATGGACGGAACAGCCGCTCACATTCGGCGGTCAAGCGGATGGACAGGCCGACTGGAGCGGCAACATTGAGGGGATCGCGCTGTATGGCCGCGGCCTGACCGAGGATGAGGCCGCGCGAAAGTTCGATGCGCGTGTCCGTGAACAGGCCGGACGCACACCGGCGCCTGCCCGCCTGGACGTGGAGGCGAAACTGATCCATCGTTCCGACATCCCCACCCCGGAGGCCATCGAACCCTACCGCCGCGCCCTCGCGGCCAGCGAGTACGAGGTGGTACGCGTGAACGAAGGGCTACTGGAAGATCAACGGATCCTCGTCGCGCATTGGGTTGTGCTCGACGGCGAGACGCTCCATACGGCGCAGCGGGAAACAGGTCGCGTCTATCGCATGCGGATTGAACCCTTCGACGCTCGCCCCGAACTGGAGGGGGAGCGGCTCGCAATGGATTCGGACGAGTTGCTCTTGCCCCTCTACTTCGATTTGGGGTATTGAGACGTCTGCAATGACCCCAACCAATCGCATCCCCCGTCGGCCCCCGGTTCTTCTCTGGATCGCCGTACTGTGCGCGCCGCTTATCGCATCCAGCGATGAGACGTCCACGCGCGAACCGGTGGAACAGGCCCTGTGGGATCTCGCCGGGCGACGCCTGCGCATCACATGGATTCAGGATACGGCCGACGGCTCCGACTACCTGGCCCACGGAACCAACCTGCAATTGATGGTCATGGATTCGGATGATGGGCGGGGCGAACACGCGATCATTCCACCGGGGCGCAACATCACCAAACCGATGTTCACCGTCGATGGCGAGCGGATTGTCTTCTCGGACCGGCTTCGGGGCACGATGCATATCGTCAATCGGGATGGGACGGATTTGGAGACGGTGGGGCCGGGCTTCGCCCTGCTGACCTGGCGCGATCCGGAATCAGGCGTCGAATGGCTCTACTTCGCCGAAGGATGGGTGGACGGCGACCAGCTTCTGTCCACGCACGGTTCCATTTCCCGCCGGGCCCTTCCGGAACCCGGACGGCGGAGTCGCTGGCCGCTCTCGCGAATCCGTCACAAGCTGCGTGCGCAGGCTGTGTGGAAGCAGACCCACGTCAGTGAAGACAGTTTCCAACTATCCGCCGATGGGCGGTACGCGAGCGCCGTGTTTCCCTGGCCCGAAGTCGGCGTGCTGGATATGCAGACCGCCCGATGGCGGCGCATTGGTCGTGGTTGCTGGGCCGCTCTGGCGCCCGACAACAGTTATCGGCTCTGGATACTCGACGGCCCCCATCGCAACCTCACGCTGTTCGACACCCTCTCCGGGGAAAGTTGGGCGGTGAAGTTGAATGAATTGCCGGGTACGGGCCGATACGAAGTCTATCATCCCCGCTGGTCGAATCACCCGCGCATTCTCGCGGTATCCGGGCCCTACAAGGTTGGCGAAGGCGCCTACCGGCTGCCCGGCGGAGGAGCCGAGGTGGAGATTCATGTCGGACGATTCAGCGAGGATTTTCAATCCATCGAGCACTGGGTACGCGCCACGTACAACAATCACGCGAACTTCTACCCGGACATCTGGGTGGAACCGGACCCGGCCGGCCCGGCGTCGGCCCCCGCCCTTCCACCCCCGACATCCCGTCCCGCCGGCTGGCCGCTCAGCGACGACCGCCTGCTCTATCTCTGGCAACACGGAGCCGCGCAGAATGAAGTGACCGATTCGCGCACCGGTGAACGCCGCATTTTCCGCCCCGACGCGCGGGACCTGGCGCGCTATGGCCGGCGGCACGAGATGTGGCTGCCCGGCGGCCATTTCATGGATCCGCATGGCCCCGCCTTACCGGCTGAATTTTCCATCGAATGCGCACTGCACAGCCCGACCGTTGTCGACAACGAGGCCCTTGTGCTCGGTTATGGCCCCGAATTCGCCTTGTTGGAGGTGAACGGCCGCTGGGTCCGGCGCCGCGGGAACCGATCCCTCCCGCTCGCGCCCGTCGACACGAACGCCGTCGCCCACCTCATCATCGGGATCACGCCGGACCGCCTGTATCTTCATGTCAACGGCGATTGGATCCGGGATCATCCTCTTGAATCCGGAACGATCCCGCCGACCGCCGGCCCCCTCTACTTCGGCGGCCATCCCGAGCTGGCCGCCGACTGGCCCGGAACGATCTCACACATCGCGTTCCACGGACGACGACTGACGGATCGCGAAATCATGCAGCACCACCGATTGGTGCGTGAAGAAGTCGGCGGCACGGGAACGGGCGCTGTTCGGGTCGTGCGCGCCCGTGTATCGGACCGGTCCGCCATTCCCTCCCCGGATGAAATTGCGCCGTACCGCCGCGCACTCGTTGTGAATGAATACGAACTGGTGGACGGGGAACAGGCGGGCGAACGCATTCTCGCCGCCCATTGGGCCATTCTGGACGGGCGCGTGCTCGAAACGGCGGATCGCACTCTGGACGCCGAGTACGAACTGGCCCTCACCCCCTTTGAAAAACGCCCCGAACTGGAAGGCGAACGCCTGTCCATGGATAACGAGGATATTACGCTCCGCCTGTTCTATGACCTGAATCTGTAATCGGGACTTCCGCTTGAACGGCTGGCCGCGATCCAGCAAGCTATACAGCCATGGTCTTCAGCTCACATCTCTTTCTGTTCTATTTCCTCCCGGCGACGTTGTTGCTCTACTACGCCGCGCCGCGGCGCGCGAAGCACCTCCTGCTCACGGCGCTGAGTTACGCCTTCTACGGATGGGCCAATCCCGCCTTCGTGATCCTGCTCTTCTTTTCCACGGTTGTGGACTACATCTGCGGACTGGTCATCGCCAGGCACACGCCGTTCGACGGCCAGTACGACATCGAGCCGCTGGAACCCGGCACGCCACGCACCCGCGCGCAAAAGACCGCCGTGGCGGTATCCGTCATCTCAAACCTGTCCCTGCTCGGCTTTTTCAAGTATTTCAACTTCGCGACGGAGAATTATGACGCGATCGTCCATGCGATCGGCCTCCCCGGCCTGCAACTGGATCTGGCGTTCAGGATTACGCTCCCGCTCGGCATCAGCTTCTACACATTCCAGTCGATGAGTTACACGATCGATGTGTACCGCGGCCATGCGCGGGTTCTGCGCAACTTCATTGATTTTGCCTGTTATGTCTCCATGTTCCCGCAACTCGTCGCCGGCCCGATCATCCGCTTCTCCGAAGTATCCGAACAACTGCGGCAACGCGCGCATACCTTGACAAAATTCGCGCGCGGCGCGGCGTTCATCAGCGTCGGCCTCGCCAAGAAGATTCTGATCGCCAATCCGTGCGGCAAAATCGCCGACGTCGCGTTCGACGCCGGCGCCATCGCGATGTTCGACGCGTGGTACGGCGTAGTCGCCTACGCGTTTCAGATCTACTTCGATTTCAGCGCCTACTCCGACATGGCCATCGGACTCGGCTTGATGCTGGGCTTCGTGTTCCCGAAAAACTTCGACTCCCCATACCACTCGAAATCCATCACGGAATTCTGGCGGCGCTGGCATATCTCCCTTTCGTCCTGGCTGCGCGATTATCTCTACATCCCGCTCGGCGGCAACAAGAAGGGATCGTTGCGCACCTATGTGAATCTGGCGGTGGTCATGCTGTTGGGCGGCTTGTGGCACGGCGCGGCGTGGAACTTCGTGATCTGGGGCGCCATCCACGGCCTGCTGCTCGGGTTCGAGCGCATCCAGGGCAAGGATTCGCTCTATCGCCGCCTGCCTGACACCGTCCGGGTCGCGTTCACCTTCTTCATCGTGCTGATTACATGGGTGTTCTTCCGCGCCGCCGACCTGCCGACGGCCATGCGATATCTCGGCTCGATGTTCGGCGTCGTTCAACCGCATGAAAACGCCAACCTGCTCGCAGGGATCCTGTATCAACCGTACTATCTGGGTACATTTGTGCTGGCCATCTTCATTACGTGGGGCGCGCCGCAGACCTGGGACTGGAGCCGGTCGATCACCTGGCCGAAGGCGCTGATCGCCGCCGCCCTGTTGATCCTGTCGGTTCTGATCCTCGCTACGCAGGCCTACAACCCGTTCATCTATTTCATCTTCTAAATGAAAATGACACCACAACAACGTACGCGCGAGCAGATGGCCTGGGAAGAGGTCGGGCATACCGACATCCGCCCCGCGGCGGCCTGGGTTCTTTCCCTGTTCTTCCTCGCCGCCATCTACATCGTGCCCGCGCATCAGCACATCGTTGAATGGCGCGCCGGCGCCTCCATGCAGTCGCTCGAACTGTTACGCCGCATGCCCGAAGTCTTCGCGCCCCTTCGCGATCATGGTCTGCGCCTTTCCTCGATCATCGACGCCAACCGGATATTCCTGCGCCACATCAACGAATACGAAGACAACCTCGAAGACGAATCGCTGGCCGGACAGTTCATCCGTCCAACGGTCCAATCCCTCTTGAGCCGCCGTCTGGGCGTCGGCAACGAACAGGCTTATGTCGGACGCGACGGCTGGCTGTTCTACCGGCCAGGGATCGACTATCTCACCGGCCCGGGTTTCCTGGACCCGAAACAGATCGCGCGCCGCGCGGCATCGGGTTCCGAATGGGTCGCGGCGCCGCAACCCGATCCGCGCGCGGCCATTCTCGATTTCAAGCGCCAACTCGATGAGCGCGGCATCCACCTCATGGTCATGCCGACGCCGATCAAGTCGACCATTCATCCCGAACGATTCAGCGCGCATTATGATGGATATGCCTCGCCCCTGCAGAACGAATCGTATCGTCAACTTGTGAATGACCTGCGCGAGGCCGGCGTCACGGTCTTTGATCCCTCGGACCTGCTGATCCGACAGAAGGCGGAAGACGGAACACCGCAGTACCTCGCCGCCGACACTCACTGGCGTCCGGAGGCGATGGAGGTGGTGGCGCGGGAATTGGCCGTCGTGATGAATCACCCACCCCGCCCTTCGGGCACCCCTCCGGAGGAGGGGACAGAAAACGACACCCCCTTCCGGGAGGGGATGTCCCGCGTCAGCGGGACAGGGGTGGGTTACGCCCTGCGCCGCGTCCCTATCCAACACGCCTCCATCGGTGATATCACGCGCATGCTCGATTTGCCGGATGAGCAGGACATCTTCCCGCCCGAATCCGTTACCATCCAGCAAATCCTCACCAACGACGGCCAGTTCTGGCAATCGTCGCAGGACGCGGAGATACTCGTACTCGGCGACAGCTTCAGCAACATCTACTCCCTCGAACCCTTGGGCTGGGGCGAATCCGCCGGTTTCGTCGAGCAATTGAGTTATCACCTCGGCATGCCCGTGGACCGGCTGATTCGCAACGACAGCGGGGCCTTTGCCACACGCGACATGTTGAGCCGCGAACTCGCGCGCGGACGCGACCGGCTCGCCGGAAAGAAGGTCGTTATCTGGCAATTCGCCGCCCGCGAACTGGCCGTCGGCGATTGGCGCATCATCCCGATGGAATTGCGCGACCCGCCTGAATCGCGTTTCATCACGCCGGCACCCGGCGAGTCATTGCTGGTCACGGGCACCGTGCGGGAGGTTACCTCTGTCCCCCGCCCCGGCACCGTGCCGTATCGCGATCATGTGGTATCGATTCATCTGGTCGACTTACCTGACCACGGCGAGGCCGTCGTGTACTTGATGAGCATGATCGACAACGAATGGACGCGCGCCGCGCGCCTGCGTCCCGGCGAGGAAATCACGCTCCGGCTCCATGCCTGGTCTGACGTCGCTCATCAATACGAGGCGCTCAATCGTTCCGAACTCGACGACCTTGACCTCCAACTGCAAGAGCCCTGCTGGGGCGA
>CAYRPR010000143.1:0-3889 GCA_964425945.1 uncultured Verrucomicrobiota bacterium
GCGGGCGTTCAGCGTCTTGACCGCCTCGACCGGCGCCATCATCACCCACTCCGGCGCCACGCCGCCGGTCGCGTACCCGCGGATGCGCGCGAGCGGCGTTAGGCCGCCCAGTCCCGCCTCCTTCGCAATGCCCGTCCACTCGTCCATGACCCGGATCGGAACCCCGCCCAAACCCTTGGCATTGACCGCCTTGACGACCCCGCCCTTCGCGATGACCTGCTTGAAAACGTTGAAGCCCGTGCCCTTGAACACGTCGCTCAGATCGGTCAGTTCCATACCGAACCGTATATCCGGTTTGTCACTCCCGAACCGGTTCATCGCGTCGGCATAGCTCAAACGCGCGACCGGACGGGGCACATCCCCATGGCCCGATGCCTGCATGACCCGTGCGACCAATCCGTCGATCAGCGCATAGATATCCTCGGGCGTGATAAACGACATCTCGATATCGATCTGCGTGAATTCCGGCTGGCGATCCGCCCGCAAATCTTCATCGCGGAAACAACGCGCGATCTGGAAATACCGGTCGATGCCCCCCATCATCAGCAATTGCTTGTACTGCTGGGGCGCCTGCGGCAGGGCGTAAAATGTGCCGGGCATCACGCGGCTGGGCACCAGATAATCGCGCGCGCCTTCCGGCGTGCTCTTCGTCAGGATCGGCGTCTCGACATCGGTGAACGCCTGTTCATCAAGATACGCGCGTACCGCCTGCGTGATCTTGTGGCGTTGATGCAGGTTCTTCAGCATCCGCGGGCGGCGGATATCCAGATAGCGATAGGTCAGGCGCAGATCCTCGGACACCTTGCCGGCCTGCTCGTCGTCGAGCGGGAACGGCGGCGTCCTGCTCCGGTTGAGCACGCGGATCGTGTTGCACCGCACCTCGATCTCACCCGTAGCCAGCTTGGTGTTGGCCATGTCGGCCGGCCGCATTTCAACCGTGCCCTCGGCCTGGATCACATACTCGCCGCGCGTCGCCTGCGCCCGGTCCCACGCCTCCTGCGAATCGCGCGGATCGAAAATGACCTGCGTCAGGCCATAGCGGTCCCGCAGATCGATGAAGATCACACCGCCGTGATCCCGGACCGTGTCCACCCATCCGCACAGCGTCACCCGCTGGTCCAAATGGTCTTTTCTCAACTCGCCGCACGTATGAGTTCTCAACATGATGGTTTCCAATGATTGGAAATGGCCCTGCTTCAGACTTCCAACGATTGGAAAAAACGGGCCAAACACTTCCAATCATTGGAAAAGCGTCGCGCATTCTTACCATCTTTTGGAAAAATGCAAAGCGGATTCTGCCCGGATATGCTATGCTGGCCGTATGAGTCGAAACGAGCCCCATCTGGAACCGGACCCGGCCGGGGAGGCCCTGCGCCACGCGGTGGAGCACCAGCCGGGCATTGTACGCGCCCGGCTCGACGGCCCGCAGCGGGCCGTCGTCATCGACTATGACGCCGCAAAGACTTCCCGGAAGGATATCGAGCGCATCGCGCGCGAGATTCAGCCCGCCGCCCTCGCCCACTTCGACAAATGCCTGATGCGGCTCCACGGCCGGGCTTGTGAAGCCTGCGCCCAGAAATTCGAGCGAAAAGCCCGACGAATCGAAGGCGTCCAGCGGGCGACGGCCACCTTCCTTGGCGGGATCATGACCGTCACGTACGACCATGGCCGGCTGTCGCCCGACCAGGTCGTCGAACAGGTTCAGGAGACCGGCGCGCCGGTCTCCGCCTATGAAGTCGAACCCGAACCGGTCACGGCGCGTCAGACACTCCGGGTCCTCTTCTCCGGTCACGGCCTCGAAGCCCTCTTCACGGCGACCACACTGGTTGCCATGATGGCGGGCTGGGTGGTGCTCCGCCGCGATGGCGATCCGCGAATCGGATACGCGCTCTACACGCTCGCGTACCTGGCGGGCGGCTACTTCGGCGTGCGATCCAGCATCCAGTCGCTCCGCGAACTGACGATTGATGTGGATCTGCTGATGGTGCTTGCGGCATTGGGAGCGGCGTACGTGGGCGCGCCATTCGAGGGCGCGATGCTGTTGTTCCTCTTCTCGCTGTCCAATGTCCTGCAGGGGTATGCGATCAGTCGGACGCGCAAGGCGATCACGTCCCTGATGAAACTGCGACCGGATCACGCGCTGGTGCGGCGTAACGGTGAAACCGCCTTGCTGCCGGTGGAACAGCTTGAGATCGGGGACGTGATCATCATCCGCCCGGGCGAAAGCGTGCCGCTAGACGGCGAAGTGATCGAAGGTGCGAGCGAACTGGATCAGTCGTCGTTGACCGGCGAATCCATGCCTGTCATGAAGCAGGTCGGCGACCCGGTATTCGCCGCCACCATCAACCGGACGGGCGCGCTGGAGGTGTGCGTCACGCGCACGGCGCGCGATTCGACCATTGCCAAGCTGATCCGCATGGTGGAGGAGGCGCAGAGCGAGAAGGCGCATACCCAGCGGTTTCTGGAGCGGGCGGAGCAGTACTACGCCATGGGCGTGATCGTGGCCACGTTGCTGTTGATCGTCGTTCCGCTCTGGCTCGGCGGGGACTCTTTCGACCGGATTTTCTATCGAGCCATGACGGTCATGGTGGTGGCCTCGCCGTGCGCATTGATCATCAGTACGCCGGCGACCATCCTGTCGGCCATCGGCGGGGCGGCGCGGCGCGGTGTGCTGTTCAAGGGCGGCGCCTATCTGGAGCAGTTGTCGCGGGTGCGCATCGTGGCCTTCGACAAGACGGGCACGCTGACCACGGGCAGGCCGCGGGTCACGGAGGTCCAGGTGATCGGCCGTGCGGCCCAGTCCCCGGACCGATTCGACGCCGAATCCCGCCGGATTCTGGCGCTTGCGGCATCGGTCGAATCGCGTTCGGAACATATTCTGGCGCAAGCGATCGTGCAAGCCGCGCGCGACGTCGGCCAGCCATGGCCGGAATGCGCCCGCTTCCAATCGACGCCGGGCAAAGGCGCCGTCGCGCACGTAAACGGGCAACGGGTGGCGATCGGCAACGCCCGTTACTTCGAGGGGATGGACGTGGCCGGGATAGACGAGGCGGACCGCACGTTGAGGGCCTTCCATCAGCAGGGCAAGACCTCGGTGCTGGTGGTTGAGACGCAGGATGACGGCTCGCGCGGGCGCGTCCTTGGTCTCATCGCGGTGGCGGACGCCTTGCGCCCCGGGGTGGCGGAGAGCATCCGGCGGCTCAAGCAACAGAACCACATCGAACAGGTCGTACTGTTAACGGGCGACCATGAGGAGGTGGCGGCGTCGATCGCGGACGCCGCGGGTGTGGATGCTTATCACGCCGGCCTTTTGCCCGAGGACAAGGTCCGCGTAGTGCATGAACTGAAGAAGATCGGTCCGGTCGCCATGGTCGGCGACGGCGTGAACGACGCGCCGGCGCTGGCGGCGGCGGATGTCGGCATCGCAATGGGCGCCGCGGGGACCGATGTCGCGATGGAAACGGCCGATGTGGTCCTGATGAGCGATCAACTGCGCCAGATTCCGTTCGCGCTGGCGATGAGCCGGCGCGCGCGGACGGTGGTGATTCAGAATCTGACGTTTGCGCTGTCCGTCATCTCGTTCCTGGTTGTCGCGGCGCTGGGTCTTGAATTGCCGTTGACGCTAGGTGTCATCGGCCACGAGGGCAGTACCGTGATCGTCTGCCTGAATGGATTGCGCCTCCTCGTATTCCGTGATTAGGCGTTCCCCATGCCGGGTTGGCGATCCTGTCATTTCCGGCTACGATCGGAGGCGACAATGACAGGTTATCGGCGGGATTGCGGACGCAAAACGGCCGGCGAGGATCAGGAAATGCGGTGGAGCGCCATAATGCGCTCGATCAGTTCCGGCATGTCGACTTCATCCTGCGTGCCCGCCTTCATGTCCTTG
>CAYRPR010000143.1:3899-5983 GCA_964425945.1 uncultured Verrucomicrobiota bacterium
TACGTGCCCTTCTCCATTTCGGTTTCGCCCCGGATGATGACATGGCCGGCGCCGGAACGATTGGCGAGTCGCATCTGGGCCTTCATACTGCGACGCTGTAGATCCATGCCGCATCCGATCCCGCGCAGACGCAGGGTCTGCAACAGCACGAGGTTTTCTTCAAGGACGGCGTCGCCCTGTGACACGATCCACAGTTGCAGCGGCGGTTGATGGGTCTCGGGGCGTTCCCCCTGTGAAATCAAGGCCTGGACGACCCGTTCCATGCCCATCGCAAATCCCACGCCCGGAACGGGTTTCCCGCCGAATTCGATGGCGTACCGCCCCCCGCCGGAGATGGCGTCCTGGGCGCCCAGACCGGAATGCGTGATCTCCCAGACCGTGTGCACATAGTAGTCCAGTCCGCGGACCAGGCGCGGGTTGGCCTCGACCTGGATCTCCAGCCGCTCGAGCAGGCGCAACACCTCCTGCAAGTACTCGCGCGAGGCGGGTTGCATGAAGTCGGTCACCGGCGGCAACGCGTCGGCCACGGAGCGGCATCCGTCCTGCTTGCAGTCCAGGATGCGCAGGGAATTCGTTTCATAACGTCGTTTACAGTCGTCGCACAGGCGATCAAGCGACGGGCGCACGGCATCGCGCAGTCCGTCCGACACGGCGCGCCGGTCGTCCGGCGTACCGCGCGTATTGATCTGGATGCGGCATCCGGTCAGTCCCCACGCGGAGAGCATATGCATTTGAAGCGCGATGCACTCGACATCGGAGGCGGGATTGGGCGGGCCGAGTATCTCGGCGCCGATCTGGTGAAACTGTCGTTTACGTCCCGCCTGCGGTCGTTCACTGCGGAACATCGGGCCGAGATAATAGAAGCGGCCGTCCTGGATCTCGGGGCCCCGGCCCGCAACGAATCGCATCAGGCCGGCGGTCCCTTCCGGACGCAGGGTGATGGACCGGCCGCCGCGATCCTCAAGGGTGTACATTTCCTTCTGCACGACATCCGTGGTTTCGCCGATGGAACGGGTGAAGACCTGCGTGGGTTCCAGGACGGGGGTGCGGACTTCCGCGAAGGCGTACTGGTTCAGAATGGCGTGCGCCTGTTGTTCGAGCGTCTGCCAAAGAAAGATATCCGGGGGGGCCAGATCGGACATGCCTTGTAGCGGCTGATATGTATCGCTGGCCATGACCGATCCGCGGACAGAAGCGTCTCAAACTTACTTCGAGACGAACTGCTTCATGATTTTGCCGGGCTTGAACTTGACAATGCGGCATTCCGGGATGGTCACGACCTGCTCGGGTTTGTTCGGGTTGCGGCCGATGCGCTGTTTCCGCGTCTTGACCTGAAAGACTCCGAAGTTGCGCAGTTCCACATTCTCGCCACGCGCCAGACTTTCTACGATCATGTCCAGTGTCTTCTGGATCACGGTGTGAACGTCCTGCTGAATCAACCCCGTTTCGCCCGCTATACGCACCACCATGTCTCGCTTAGTCATCTGCCCCTCCTCACACACGAAGCCGATCCGTCCTCGCAGACGGATCATATTAGTAATGAAGAACTCACATCATTTACATCTCGATGATCCAACGCAAGGTATAGCCCTTCACCGGGACAAGATCAACCCTAAATTTGAGCCGCCGTCAGGCCCTTTCTACTTCACAATCCGGTGGATATACGCGAGTACCACGGTGGCGACGGCAAAGATGACCCCGGTGAATTTGTTGTACAGCCAGAAGGAGGCGGACGGATCGGGATACTTATCCAGCCAATGCTGGCTGGGGAAAAAGCCGTCCTTGATATGCCAGGCGGCTATAATGGCGCAGACCACGGATCCGTACAGAAACGCCCTGGTGCCCTCCACGTGAAATCGCCTGGCCATAATCCATCCTCATTCCGACGGGGGCATCAGGGCCCGCGTCAATTCCTCGATTCGTTCCTTGATGACATTGACCGCATCCGCGACCGGACAGGGCGTGACCGTCCCATCCTGCCGGAGCTTCAGTTCCACTTCGCCGCGCGCCAATGAGCGTTCGCCCACCCCGAGGCGTATCGGGATGCCGAGCAAGTCCGCGTCCTTGAACTTGACGCCCGGCCG
>CAYRPR010000144.1:0-5965 GCA_964425945.1 uncultured Verrucomicrobiota bacterium
TCGGGGTCGATATCGATGTCCGCGTTATCCCCGTAAATGAGATCGAGGCCGGCGCGGGTGGCAAACACCGTCTATTCATTTCTCACATCGCGAAGGGACAGGTACATAGTGGCGCCGTCGGGCCCCGTTAAAAGGGGCCGTTGCGCCCGAACGAGTTACGATGAGGTGTCTGTCCCTTCACCGCCTGAGGGACGGAGAATTGTCGGATATCCGCGTTTTGGGGCGGGCCGATATGATCGATATTCCTTGACTTTGCGCGGTAAGTTCGCGGGCCGGGGTCAGCCGCAAGACGATCTCTGTCCCTTTCCGCCCGGCCCGGTTGTCGTTGACACCCCTGACGGTGTTCGCAAAAATGAATAGATACAGGGAGGGATTCAGGATGGTTCGCGTAACCGCGTGTTGCCCGTTGTTGTTGCTGGCGCTATTGTTGCATCTACTGCCGCTGTCGCGGGCCCATGCGGATGTCTGGGCCGAGGTCGCCGCGGCCCTCGGCATGGAGGATTATCACCGGGCCGCGATCGCGCTGGAAGCTGCGGCGGAGCAGGATCCCAACGATTTCCAGATCCAGCGCGTGCTGGGCGTCTGCTTGATGGAACTTGGCCGGCTGAAACAGGCGGAGGATCATCTGCGCAACGCGATGCTTCTTGAACCCAACACGTCCGCGGCGCGGTATTATCTCGCCCAGGTGCTGGCCCTGCGCGGGAATATCGATGAGGCCACCAGACTTCTGCGCGAAATCATCCAACTGGCTCCCGATTCCCGTTATGCCGCCCGCGCGGCGCGCGTCATACCCGGTCTGGAACTATTGAAGGAGACCCTGATGGTGCGCGACGAACCAAAACGCTGGGATCTGTATCTCCGCGTCGCCGGCGAATACGACGATAACGTTCCCGCACGATCCAAACACGAACCGCAGGACGGCACGCACTCACTTCGACTGGTGACGTCCGCACGCGTGGCCTATCGATTTCCCGATCAGCGACTCGATCCATCGTGGCCGACGTTGGAAGCGGGTTACTCCTACTATCGCAGCTTCCATGACAAGAGCGCGTTCCGCGATTTCGATGTATCAAGCCACAACGCGAACCTGGAACTATCCCGCTACGGACATGTGCTCGGCCGCTGGACAAAGCTCGGCGTAACCGGTTCGTTCGGCTACACGGAGCTCGGGGACGAGAAGTTCAACGAGGATATCGGCGTGGAGGCCGCCTGGACCCTCCAGCTTCGACCCGCGTTCCTTGCCGTGCTCGGTTACGGGATGCACTGGAAGGAATTCGAGAACGATACGGAGTTTCCCGAGTTTTTCTCGCGCGACGGGCACGAACAGGAAGTGCGCCTCGATACCTACACGTATTTGCTCAACAACCGCCTGATTCTCGGATTGGGCTACGCGTATCTGTGGAACGATGTCGACGGCTCCCAGTTTGGATTGAACCGCCACAGCGTGCGGGCGTCCGCGACGGTGACCCTGCCCGCCAAACTCCGGTTCTATACCAGCGTGACCTACGCGACGGAGGACTATGACGAGTTCACGCCCGATCCCCGCCGTGAGGATGATCGCATCACGACCTACGCGTCGCTGTCGCGGGCGCTGTGGAGCGAGACCTGGCGCGCGGAGGTATACGGCACCTACTCCACGAGCGATTCGAATCAGGACTATGCGGAGTATGACCGGGCGGTGTATGGTGTGGCGGTAAGCTGGAGTCCATAAGGAGGTTGACGATGAAAACCCAACTGATCATCACGGGCTTGCTGTTCGGAATGGTCCACGCCGCAACAGCCTCGGAGCAGGTGACGAAGGCGGAGGAGGCGTTGGATGCGCGAATCGGCCTCAAGGAAAAGCCGTTTGTGGTCAACATCGCGGCGCTGAAGACCCGCGCGGAACTTCGCGAGAAGGCGCAGGTACGCACCGGCCTGCCCAGCTACGACCAGCAAGTGGAAACGGCGCAGAGCGCGCCGGCGGCCCTGTTGGAGAAACTCACGACGCCCGATCCGGCGCCCCAACCCGTGGTGCGCGCACCGCCGCCGCGCCGCGAGCCGGACCCTGAACCGCAGCCACCGGAACCCAATCCGAATTGCTACATCGGCCAGTTCGGTGAATTGGTCTGCCCATAGTAATCACCCACAAGGAGAATCAGCATGAAACGGATCGTTCGCGCCATGATCATGATCACCGTATCGGCCGCGACAGCCGCCTACGCACAGAAAGCGTCGTCTTTGCCGCAGAACCTGCAACAACATCAACCGCCCGAGCAACAGAACGCCAACCAGCCCACGATGACGCACGTCGATCCCGGTCAGTTCACGACGGAATCCACAAAGGACGTGCCGCAGATCGATCCCGGAAAGATTCCATCGCCGGGCAAACACGCGGGTCCATCGGCCGTACCGCAACCGCCGCCCGCGCCCGCCGGCCCCGAAGTGACAGGATTCCAGACACCCGACCACCTGCTCGACGACGTGCAGGGAGGCCGGTTGCCCGGCGACCAGGGACGGTACGAACAGTCCGTCCGCGATTTGTTCGACGACGCGGACGCCATCAGCGACCTGCCGGGCATGGCCGGTTCGGAAGTCGACCCGCGCGGACAACTCGGCGGGCAGAAGGAGACGCCGTTCGATCAACTGGGCGGGAGCGGAACGGGATTGGACGAGGCGAACTTCATGCCCACACCCACCACGCCGCGCACGTCACCGCAGAACACGCGCGGCGGCCCCGACCGCGCGCCGTTGACTCCGGGCGGTCCCCGGGACGCCATGAGCGGGGCGGCCGGCTATGATATGGTCAAGAGGTCCATGTCGTTCGGACCGGACGGTGAAGTTACACATACGACAGAAAGGGGTGATTCGCGTGATGGCTCCACGCATACCCATGCGCGCACCGAAATGACGACCGGCCACGTAATCCATTACGACAGCTATCGGGACGAGGAGGGACGGGGCCAATGGAGCTTGGTGGTATATGATTCGAATGGACAGGAGACGGACCGGGACTCCGGAAGTCACAACACCTATTATGAGGACGAACTCGATGTGGCGGCCGCCGGAACCGATATTACGAGGGACCCCTACGAAGTCGGTGGCGGCAACGCGGCGCTGACGATGTGGCATTATCAGAATCTGCATCATGGCCGAAAGGGTGGCGGCTTGCAGGATCCCAATCGCGGTCCGCCGCCGGGCGGCGAGGAAGGCGCGGCGGGCGCGCCGCCGGGAACGGATTTCGATCTCGGCGACGATATTGTCATCAATCCCGACCCGGCCCAAGCGAACGGCGCAGGCGGCGGTCAATTACCGCGCGCCGTTGATCAGCGGTCGCAGATCGAGCAGGACCATACCCCCGGCGGTTACACGCCGGAGGATTCCGGCCGTTAAGCAAGCGCGGAACGGCGACGGCGTCGGTGGGATCCGCCGAAGGACCCGCTCATGGTCATGCGGCGTTGACGGTGACGTCGATGGCCGCCGCCCCGTTGTCCACGGGGTTCGGGTCGCGCATCCGCCCCGCGGGCATGGCAGGCGGCTTCGGAATGATACGCGTGGGCCGTATCCACGGGGATGGGCTTGCGAATCAGTTTCTCGATCTCATACAGCCAGGCACGCTCACGAGCGGAACAAAACGACACCGCGTCACCCTCCAGACCGGCTCGCGCCGTACGTCCGATACGATGCACATACGTCTCCGGCTCTTCGGATAGATCGTAGTTCACGACATGCGTGATCCCGTCCACATCGATGCCGCGCGCGGCGATATCGGTCGCCACCAGTGCGCGCACCTTGCCGATCCGGAAACCGTGCAAGGCCGCCGTGCGGACGGTCTGCGATTTATTGCCGTGGATCGCGGATGCGGTAACACCCGCCGCGGCCAGTCGCTTGACCACTTTGTCGGCGCCGTGCTTGGTGCGGGTAAATACCAGCACCTTGTCCATGTTATGCGAACCGATCAAATCGATCAGCAGGGCGTCCTTGTTCTCTTTGTCCACGAACATCAGCTTCTGCGCGATGCGCTCCACCGTCGGCTTCCCCGGATCGATGGTGATCTGGACCGGATCGTGCAGCAGCTCCCGGGCCAGATCCGCCACGACCGGCGGCATCGTCGCCGAGAAGAACAGCGAGTGACGTTTCTTCGGCAGTTTGGCGATGATCCGGCGCACATCGGGGATGAAGCCCATGTCGAGCATCCGGTCGGCCTCGTCGAGAATGAACAGTTCGATCTGATCGAGCCGGATATGTCCCTGCTCCATCAGGTCGAGCAACCGGCCCGGTGTGGCGACGACCACGTCGCGTCCGCGGCGCATGGCCTGGACCTGCGGCTGTTGGCCGACGCCGCCATAGATCACCGTATGAGTAATCTTCAGGTGACGTCCGTAGGTCCTGATGCTGTCGCCGATTTGTGCGGCGAGTTCGCGGGTCGGGGTCAGGATCAACGCGCGCGGTCTTCCGTTTTGCGCCCGTCGCTGGGTTTGGGTCAGTTCCTGCAGGAGCGGCAGGGTGAACGCGGCGGTTTTGCCGGTTCCGGTCTGCGCGCAACCGAGCAGGTCGCGGCCTTCCAGCAGATGCGGGATCGCCTGCTGTTGGATGGGGGTGGGTGTGGTGTAACCCTCTTCGGCTACAGCACGTTGCAACGGCTCCATAAGAGCCGTGAACACATTGGGATGGTTCATGTATCTTTTCTCTATCGTCCGGTATTTATCAAAATCTCAACCTGCCGGACGTGTAGGGAAAGAAGATGCCGCGTTGATCGCGGTCGCGACTCGATCGAGTCGTATGGCGCGCAGTATATGCCATTCCGACTGAATGTCAAGGACTATGGCCGCACGAGCCGGATACGATAAAAGCGCGCAATGATTCCATTGGTGGACGTGTCCTCCATCTCCAAGACGGCTTCCACGCCGTCGGCCACGCCGTTCTGCGTCACGACGCCGAGTTCCTGAAACTCATCGCCCAGCGTGTTGACATACTCCACGCAATATTGGCGGCCGCCGACCGAGCGCCAGCGGATGACCGGATGGTCCCCGCCATTGTTCACCACATGTTCGATCATGAAGGTCGAGAGCCCATTGGTCGGATTGGTCCCGAGCCAGTACTGCTCGCGGACGGTGTGCCGGCTGCCGTCCAGGATCTGGTCGGCGATATCCGGATCGTTCGGATCCAGATCGTATTGCAGATACCAGCCGTCCGGAATCCCGTCGCCGTTCGAGTCCATGCTCCACGGATCGCCGCCGCGCGTGATGGTCACCGAATGACTGCGCTCCTCCACGCCGCCGGCGCTCGCCGATGTGATGCGCAGGTCGTTGACAAAGTAGTCGTAATCGCTTCCCGCGCCATTGTTATAGGTCCAGGCCCGCAACCGGCTGATCTGACCGGAAAGACTTCCCGTGTATTGTCGCGCGGCGCCACCGACCGGCTGAACGACCACGGTATAACTATCCGCGTCGGTCAACGTGAACGCGATTTCCAGCCCGACGTCGGTCCATCCGATATCCGTCATACCGTCGGTCGTATCATAGTTTGAAAGACCGCCGTTGAAGAACAACTGCCACAAGGTGTCGCCGGACGTGTTCTGCAGGGCAACGCCGATGCTCCCGCCTTCCTCGAGTATGAAACCGTTCTTGATCTTGACGTGGATTGTCTGTCCGACGGACAAGGGCTGGTTGAACGGGCGAACGGCCTCGCTCAATCCGCCGTTGTTCGCATACAGCCCCCACGCCGTCCCGCCGATGTTGGCCGCCGTCCCGATGAAATGTCCGGCGTTGTCGCCGCCGTTCAGTATCCAGGAGCCGAACCCGCTCCCGCCGTTGCTTCCGTTGCTCCATCCTCCGCCGTACGCGGAATGGGAGGCGCTGTCCGCGGCGTTGGTCGTGATGCCGCCCGCCAGTGTATTGGTGCCGCTCACCGTAATGACATTCTCGCCCGGTTCCAGCGCGATATCCGGCAGGGTCCACGGCGTCGCAACCGGGATCACACCCGACGC
>CAYRPR010000145.1:0-5957 GCA_964425945.1 uncultured Verrucomicrobiota bacterium
CTCGGGTCGAATTCCAGGAACCACTTGACGAACATTTCGTCCAGGAAGCCCTCGAACGCGGCGCGGCGGCCGTCGTGGGGGAATCCCCCGCGCTGTCCTGGCGACATATTCACTATGCGCAAGTCGCCGACGCCCGGCTCGCCCTGGCGCAGATAGCCTGTGCCTTCTACAACCATCCCTCCCGGCGATTGGATGTCGTCGGTGTGACGGGCACGAACGGCAAGACGACCGCCACCTTCATGATCCAGGCCATCCTGCGACGAGCGGGACGCGCGCCGGGATTGATCGGAACCGTACGCTACGAGATCGGCGAGCGCTCGATCCCGGCCGCGCGGACAACCCCCGAGGCGCCGGATCTGCAGGCGATGCTGGATCAGATGGACAAGGCCGGATGCCGAAGCGTGGTGATGGAAGTCTCCTCGCACGCGTTGGACCAGAAACGGACGCACGGCATCCATTTCGATACGGCCGTGTTTACGAACCTTACGCGCGACCACATTGATTATCATGGGTCGATGGAGAGCTATTTCGATGCGAAATTGAATCTGTTTCTCGGGTTGGCGGCCGGCGGCAAGGATGCGCTCGCCGTGGTGAATCGGGATGATCCTCGCGGAGATATGATCGCCCGGCACCCGGCGGTTACGGTCCCGGTTGTGACGTATGGTATGCGGCCCGATGCCGACGTCCGCGCGGAGGCGATCACGCTGGATGCGCGGGGCTCGCGCTTCATGGCGGTCACGCCGTGGGGACGTCGCGAGATGTGCCTGAAAACGCTTGGCCGGTTCAATGTCAGCAACGCGCTGGCGGCGATCGCCGCCGCCGGAATCCGGGGCATCGATCTGGATACGATCGCGGATGCGCTCGGGGATCTGCCGTCCATCCCGGGACGTCTGGAGCCGATTGCCAATCGGAAAGGACTGCACGTGTATGTGGACTATGCGCATACGGATGATGCGCTTCAGAATGTGCTGGAGATACTCCGCGAGATTACGCCGGGACGGCTCATCGTCGTTTTCGGTTGCGGCGGGGATCGGGATGTCGAAAAGCGGCCGCTGATGGGCGCGGCCGCCGAGCGCTGGGCCGATTTCAGTGTGGTCACATCGGATAATCCGCGCCGGGAGGAGCCGGAAGACATCATCGCGGAGATCGTGAAGGGGATGCATCATCGGGATCGCTATGCCGTCGAGCCCGATCGCGAGCAGGCCATCCGTCGGGCACTGGAGATGGCGCGGCCCGGCGATGCCGTGTTGATCGCGGGCAAGGGGCACGAAAACTATCAGGAATTCGCCAAGACCGTCATCCCGTTCGATGACGCCGAAGTGGCGCGCCGGTTGCTGAACGCTTGAAACGACAGGATAACAGGTATGGCCCGATTCGATCCCAGAGATCTGGCGAGTTGGTGCGGCGGGACGTGGTTGCCTGCGCCGCCGGACGCCGTCTCGGGCGTGTCGAACGACAGTCGCACGTTGAATGCCGGCGACCTCTACGTGGCGATTCGCGGCGAGCGCTATGACGGCCACGATTTCGTCGGCCAAGCCTTTGGCCGCGGCGCGGCGGCGGCCATGGTCAATCGCCCGTTTGCGTCGGTCTTCCCCGATGCGCACCCGCTGTTGTGCGTGGACGATACGAAGGCGGGCCTGTTCCGCCTGGCCCAGGGGCATCGCGACCGCATGCCGTCCGAAATGACGGGCATAACCGGCAGCGTGGGCAAGACCAGCGTGAAGGAAATGACCGCCGACATATTGTCCCTGCTGGGACACACGGCCCGCACGCGCGGCAACTGGAACAACGACATCGGATTACCCTTGAGCCTCCTGCAGATGGAGCCGACGGATACCTACGGCGTGTTCGAGATCGGCATGAATCATCCCGGCGAGTTGCGGCCGTTATGCGGCCTGCTGCGACATCGGTGGGCGATCATGACGCCGATCGGTCCGGTGCACATGGCGTTCTTCGATTCGCTCGAAGGTATTGCGCGCGAGAAGGCCACCCTGCTTGAAACCCTGCCGGAGGACGGCGCCGCCGTGTTGAATCGGGACGATCCCTGGTACGATCTCTTCGCCTCCTGCACGCGGGCGCGCGTAGTAAGCGTGTCCATGCGCGGTGAGGCGGATTACCGCGCGCGCCCGCTGAACGAGTCCCATACGCGGATGGAGGTACAGGACGGGCACTCGGGCGTTACGGCCGAATACGACCTTCCGATTCCCGGCGAATACGTGATGCAGAACGCGCTGTCCGCCATTGCGGTCGGGCGCGAGCATGGCATTTCACACGCGGCCCTGCGCGAGGCCATCCGCCATTTCCGGCCGCTGGCGTTGCGGTGGAATGAGATCCGGATGGGCGACATCCTGATGGTCAATGACGCGTACAACGCCAATCCCGTCAGCATGCGGGCGGCCATCCGGGCGTTCGGCCATCTGGCCATTCCGGGCCGGCGATGGCTGGTCCTGGCCGGTATGTTCGAATTGGGCGCCGATGAGGATCGTGAGCACGTTGAGCTGGGCGAGTGGATCGCCGCCGAACGGATGGCGGACCGGGTCATTGGCGTGGGTCCGCTCGGCGCGCGCATAGCGGACGGGGCGCGTCGCAAGGGATTGGGCGACGAGCGAGCCCTGGCGGTCGTGGATGTGGATGAAGCGGCGGAACGGCTGGCGGCGGATACCGGCGCCGGAGACGCCGTGCTGCTCAAGGCGTCGCGCGGGGAACGACTCGAGCGCGTGGTCGAGTTGTTCGAACGGCGGACCGGCAAGCGGAGCGCCGTGGGAGGATAATCGGCATCATGTTCTACTACCTCATAGAGCTTCAGGAATGGTTCTCGCCGTTACGGATCTTCCAGTATATCACGTTTCGCGCGTTTGCCGCGGCGGGCACGGCGTTCATTGTCAGCCTCTTGATTGGTCCGCGACTGATCGAGGCCCTCCGCCGCCTGAAGATCGGTCAACAGATCCGCAAGGAACACGTGGACGATCTGCATGACACGTTTCACGGAAAGAAAGCCGGCACACCCACGATGGGCGGCGTACTGATTCTGATCGCATCGATTCTCGCCACGGTGCTGTGGGCCCATCCTGCCAATGGATTCGTCTGGATTGCGCTGTCGACGTTCGCCTATATGGGCGCGGTCGGCTTCGTGGACGATTATCTGAAGGTCACGCGCCGCCAATCCCGGGGTTTGGGCGCGCGATCGAAGCTGGTCCTGCAGGCGATCTGGGCGGTCCTGCTGGTGATCGTGCTCTGCAACTGGCCCGCGACGGCCGAGTTGTCGCGTCAGTTGATGGTGCCGTTTGTGAAAGAGCCGATTCTGACGAATATGAGCCTGCTGGCCGTCGGCCTGTTCATCGCGCTCGTACTGGTCGGATCGACCAACGCCGTCAACCTGACGGACGGACTCGACGGGCTGGCCATCGGTTGCGTCAACTCCGTCGCGGCGGCCTATCTCGCGATGGCCTATGTGGCCGGACACTACGTGTTCGCGAATTATCTGCAGGTTCCCTTTGTTCCCAACAGCGGGGAACTGTCCGTATTCTGCGGCAGTCTGCTGGGCGCGGGACTGGGGTTCCTGTGGTTCAACTGTTATCCGGCCCGCGTATTCATGGGGGATACGGGCAGCCTGGCGCTCGGGGGCGCAATCGCGATCGTGGCGATACTGATCAACCAGGAATTGACGCTGGTCTTTGTCGGTCTGGTGTTTGTGATCGAGGCCATGAGCGTGCTGATCCAGATCGCCTGGTTCAAGGCGACCGGCCGGCGGGTCTTCCGCTGTGCGCCGATTCATCACCATTTCGAATTGCTCGAGAAGGATCGAGCCGAGCGGGAAGGACGCAAAGTGGAACTCGTCGAGACCACCATCACCATCCGATTCTGGATTCTCTCGATTATTTGCGCTCTGGTGGGTCTGGCCACATTGAAGATCCGGTGAATGAATACGTATCGTAAAGCGCTGGTGTTGGGTTGCGGCCGAAGCGGGGCCGGCGCCGCGCGCATGCTTTCGCGCGAGGGCGCGCAGGTCGTCGTGCTGGACGCGAAGCGAACGCCGGAACTGGACGAGCGGGCGGCGGAATTGGGCGCGGCCGGTATCGCGGTCGAGTTGGGCGCGACTTCCGTGCCCCGGGGCGACTTCGATGTGTGCGTGGTCAGTCCGGGCGTCCCCGACACCTCGGCGTGGGTGAGCGAAGCGCGGGCGCGCGGAATCCGCTGCCTGTCGGAACTCGAACTCGGCTGGAGCCGGTTGACCTGTCCGGTCATTGCGGTAACCGGCAGCAACGGCAAGAGTACCGCCGTGAAATGGCTGGCCGAATCCCTGGAAGCGGCGGGGCACACGGCGTTCATTGCGGGCAACTATGGCACGTCGGTATGCGAGACGGCGATGTCGGCGTCCGGATTCACCCATGCCGTCCTGGAAGTCAGTTCCTTCCAACTCGAGATCGTCGATCAGTTCGGTCCGCAGGTGGGGCTGTTGTTGAACATACTCCCGAATCATCTGGATCGGCATGGCGACATGGAGACGTACATGGAGATCAAGGCCCGTCTGTTCGCCCGGATGGGGCAGGAGCAGACCGCGGTGGTGCCGGAGGATCTGGCGCGGCGCATGTGCGAGTTGTCCGGCGCCCGGACCCACTGGGTTACCTTCGGCGCCGGTCGTACGGCGGAATATCGCTATGATGCCGGGCGGATCGTGCATTCCGGCGATCGAATCGCCGACTTGTCCGGCACCCTGTTCGCGAACGATATCCTCGGCGTCACCGCCGCGGGTGTGGTCGCGGGGCTTCGCGCGCTGAATGTGGCCGAACGGTTTGCCGTTGACGCCGCCCGCCGCTTCAAACCCCTGCCGCACCGGATGCAGAAGGTCGCGCAAATCAAGGGAGTTACATTCGTCAATGATTCCAAGGCCACGAACCTCGCGGCGCTGGAGGCGGCGGTACGCATGGCGGCGGGGCGCGTGCGGCTCATCGCCGGCGGCCTGGCCAAGGAGACGGACTTCAAAAGAGTGAAAGAAATTCTGGCCGAACGAGTAGCTTGTGTATATCTTATCGGGAAGAGTGCTGAGGGGATGTTCTCAGCCTGGTCCGCGTCGGTGCCGTGCAACCTGTGCGGTACGCTGGACAAGGCCGTACAGGCGGCTTGGTCCGACGCGAAACCCGATGAGACGATACTGTTAGCGCCCGGTTGCGCCAGTTTCGATCAGTTTCGAAACTACGAGGAACGAGGCGAAACATTCGTCGGGCACATCGGTGACCTGGCTGAGGAGGAAGCACAATGATCAACAGCAAAATGTCGTGGAGCTCATTGATGGAATCACGCACGGAGATACGAGATAAGATGAAAACGCCGACCCTGGTCGCGATTGTCGTTGGCTTGCATGTGGCAGCCGTTGGATCCGTTATGTTCATTGGGGGGTGTGGAACCGCCCAGCCGTCCCGGGTGGAGGCGCCGCCCGCGCCGATGATGCCGCCGCGCGATGTCGCCGAACCGCGACCCGTGCCGCCTCCGCCGCCGCGCGCGATACAGCCGCCCGTGGCCGTCGCCCCCGCGCCGAGCGCCGAGCCGCACACCTACACGGTGCAGCCGGGAGACATACTTTCCCGCATTGCCAACCGTCACGGTGTCAGCACGGCCGAGCTGATCGATCTCAACAAGATCAAGAATCCGGACACCATTCGCGTGGGACAGAAGCTGCTGATTCCGGCGCACGGCAAACCCGTGACCCAGGCGCCTCCCGCGCCCGCGGCGGCCAAGCCGTCCGCGACCGCACCGGCCAAGCCGGTGGACGGAGCGACCTACGTGGTGCAATCCGGCGATTCACTGACGCGCATCGCGTCGCGACATGGCACGAGCGTGCAGGCCCTGCGCCAGGCCAACAACATCACCGGCGACAAGATTCTGGTTGGTCAGAAGCTGGTGATCCCGGGCGACAAGCCGGCCGCCCCCGCTTCCACCCCCGCGGCCGCACCGGCCCC
>CAYRPR010000146.1:0-1274 GCA_964425945.1 uncultured Verrucomicrobiota bacterium
AGATGCGCATCAATGCGCTGGCACTGGTCCACCGCAACCTCTACCAGACCGACAGCGTGCAGGAGATCGAGCTGCACGATTTCCTGGGCGAGCTGTGCCGGCTGATGGAGGAGATCAACGATGCCGGGCCGGGCGGCGTCGAGCTTGGGGTCGAGGTCGAGCCCGCCCGCGCAGAACATCATGGCGAATCGTGCGGGGAAGAGAATCATCATGCTGTGCGCCAGGCCGTGCGGGATCATGGCCAGGCCCGCCCCGATGGCCGACAGGATGCCGATACGGGACGGATGCACATGGTCGGCCCAGCGGCCGAGCGTGACAGCCGCGAGCAGGCCTGCGATGCCGCTGACCGCGAACAGCGAGCCGGCCCACAGCGATACGCCATCCAGGTCGCCGTGAATCTCCTGCACGAGCAGGGGCATCATCGCCATGTCGAACTGTCGCACGAACGCCATCAGCACGATCAGGCCGAGGATCGGCAGGGCGAACGCGAACTGTTTCCAGCCGCTGGTCGGTTGTTCAATGACGTGCGCGCCCGCCACGTCATCCGCTTCCGGCGGGATCTCCTTAGTGCCGAACAGGACGAGCAGTGCGGAGCACAGCAACAGGCCCGCGCCGACAAAGAAGGCCGCGCGGAATCCGAAAAGATTCGCGAAGAACCCGCCGATGAACGCGCCGGTCATGGCGCCGGAGAACATCGCGGCGCTCAACGATCCGAGCGCGAGCCCGCTGCGATTCACCGGCGTATGCGCGGCGACCATGGTCTGGGCGGCGGTCAGGGTGCCGGTCAGCGCGCCCTGCATGAGACGCAGGATGATCAGCGCCTCGACCGAACGGACCGTGCCCATGAGGCCGAGGACGAGCGTCGCGCCGAAATTGGCGCGCAGGAGCATCAGGCGCCGGCCGTACCGGTCGGACGCCGCGCCCCAGAGCGGGGAGAAGATCGCGAGCCCGAGCGGTGTGGCCGCCGCAAAGAGCGCGACCCACAGCTTCACTTCAACCGGATCGGTTACGCCGAGATCCTGGATGTAGTAGGGCGCAAAGGGGAGGGCGAACGCAAAGCCCATGATCGAGATGAACTGCGATATCCAGACGACGATCAGATTGCGTTTCCAGCGGGTCATGATCGAAGCCTATCGAACGTACGCCATCCAGCGCAACATCTCCTCAACTGTGTGATGGAAGCGCGAATGGACGCCAAGGGGGGGGACAACCGCAAGAAGGCCTGCCATGAGCGAGAAGCGCGCAGCGCTTCGAGTCAGCGAATGCGCCGTTTG
>CAYRPR010000146.1:1374-5937 GCA_964425945.1 uncultured Verrucomicrobiota bacterium
GCGCGATTACTCTGTTTGGCCTGCCATGAGCGAGAAGCGCGCAGCGCTTCGAGTCAGCGAATGCGCCGTTTGGCCAGTTCGTGCAGCTCAGTGAAGTTTCCTTTGGCCAGAGCCAGTTTCTTGGCCCGGGTCCAGCCCTTGATCTGTCTTTCCCGGCGCACGGCGGACACACGGTCTGCATGTGATTCCGCATACAGGATATCTCCCGAGCCAAAGATATCCGTCGTTCTGGATCCTTTTCCTCGGCTGTGTTCGTCCTGGCGGCGGGGCGGATTGTTGGAGTGGCCCACATATAGACGGCCATCCGCCATTCGGAGCAGGTAAACGTAGAAAGGCATTTGTCAGACCCGATAACTTGGAGTCGAAAGTCCTTCGGCTCGCGTTGCTCGCTCAGGACATTCGACTCGAAGCGCTGCGCGATTACTCTGTTTGGCCTGCCATGAGCGAGAAGCGCGCAGCGCTTCGAGTCGAATGGCTCCGGCGACAGGGCTCGAACCTGTAACCTAGTGATTAACAGTCACCCGCTCTACCATTGAGCTACGCCGGAACTGGATATCAGGTTTTTCCAGGAAATGATCTCCTACCATAGCGGCTGGGGAGGGGTTGTCAAGCCGGCTCAAACCCGCTGGAAATGGTTTTCGAGGTATCGCTCGCAGATGCGATAGAAGCTTACCATGGACTCGATATCGATCCATTCGGCGTCGGAATGCAGTTCGCCGACGATGGGGCGGGACATCATGACGGGTATGTCGCATTGCGCCATGAACCGCGCGTCACTGCCGCCGGCCGTGCGCGTCCGGCGGGCCGGTCGGCCGGTGACTTCCTGCGTCGCCTTGAGATAGTCGGCGTCGGGCGACAGATGAGTCGGTTCGGCGCTGATGACGACGTGCAACAGCACATCGTCCGTCACCACCTCGCGGATGGCATCGAGCACGGTCTGCGCGGTGAAAGGCGATAGGAAACGGATATCCAGCCCGACGGCGGCGTACGCGGGAATGCGGTTGATCGTCCAATTGGCGGTCTCGATCATCGTTGCGGTGCAGGTGGGATACCAGTGTTCCGGATCGTCGGTGCTCCATGCGGCAAACCGTTCCCGGACCCGCGCGGCGGCCTGAATGATGATCTCCAGCGCGTTGCGCCCGAGCCAGGGTCGCGCGGCGTGCGCGGCGTGACCTTCACTGCGAAGCTCCACGTGAAGCAATCCCTTCTCCTCCACGGTGATCTCGTTGAGTGATCCGCCGTCGGGAATAATCGCGGCGCCGCACCGCATGCCGGTCTCACCGAACAGATACCCTATGCCGGCCTCGCCTCCGCGTTCTTCATCCGTGGTCACCGCCAGTCCGAGCGAAGCCGATGGATACCGCGAGTGACAGTCGCGAAACAGTTCGAGCAAAATGGCCAGCGCGCCCTTCATATCGCCGGCGCCGGGTCCATAGATGCGGCCGTCGCGCACATCGGACTTGTACACGCGGAGATCGGGATGCTCGATCACGTCGAGATGGCCGCACAACAGCAGATCGGGCGTCTCCATCCCGTCGGGCAGGGCGACGATCGACGGGATGCCGCGATGGCGATATTCGTGGATGTGGACGTGTTCGAGCGTATCGAGATGGTTCTTGATGAAATCAAGTCCGCGCTCGGTATCGTCCGGGCGCGAGGCGACGCTCGGGATCAGGATCAAATCCCGGGTCAGCGCCACCAACCGGTTCTTCAATTCGTCGTTCGCTGTCTGCATATCAGTCCCGATCATAGGATATCTCCACGGGCAGGGCGATCTCAATGTCGAGCAGTCGTTCCATGCAGTCGACGGCCTCCGGCGCGAGGTACAGGAACTGTCCCTTGATCACCTCGTTGTCGTCGTTGAGGTTGAAGTTGATGGGCAACACGCCGCTGCCGGCCCCCCGGCGGTAGAGGGCCCGGCACTGATCGAGCATATCCAACAGGGTACGGCTGGTGAGCGGACGGCTGAACTTCATGTTACGCATCAGCCAGGAACCGCCCGGCATGCAGTGTCGGGCGAGGACGGCGGGGTAGGTCGCGCCGGTCACGCGGGCGTTGATCTCGCATACGATCACCTCGACACGCCCTTTGCGATCGATCACGAGGAAGTCCGTGCTGGCCGTACCGCGATAGCCCTGCCGGTAAAGCCATCCGGCCGCTCGCGCGGCATTTTCGAGCAGGGCATCCCGCACGCCGGGATGGCCGTCGAGGTAGGGCGGTGGCGCGATGTTGCCTTCGTGGATGCTTTCCGCGCTGAGAATCTGTTCGGTGATGTCATAGAGGTACGCCGCGTCATCGTTGATGAACAACTGAACGCTGGGCGAGCCGATCCGCCGGACGCGTTCGATGGATGGATCGAGCCAGCCCTGGACGAGGCAGGGTCCCTCAAAGAAGATATACTCCGGGACCGATTCCGCGGCCCGGGCCCCGTCCAGCGCGACACGGGTCATGCCGATGCCGGAGGCGCCGATCTGCGACTTGACGACGGCGTGCGCATAACCCATCGCGCGCAGCCGGTCGAACGCGGTCTGCGTCTCACCGGGATCGGCGGCGATGATCGTGTCGAACCGCGGCAGATCCGCTTCCTGCAGAAACTGGTGCAACAGCAGCTTATTGTTGCCCCGTTTACTGCCGTCCAGCGAGGTGATGGTCTTCTTGCCGAGCGCGCGGCCCCACGCGGTCAGGCGATCGTCGGTCACGAAGCCGTCGATCCAGCCGGCGGACGTGTTGGACAGCATCTGAAACAGCGGGTGATGCGCCCGGCGTTCAGGCGCATCCGCCAGCGCGCAGTATTCATCGTGGGAAAGGATCCGCATCTCGGGCAGCGACAAGCCGACCGCGTCCCGGAAGTAGTTCATCAGCGTGGCGTCCGGTGTGCGTTCGAGAATCAACAGGTTGTCCGATCCGCGGAAGAGGAGGTCGATGATGGGGACGAGGAGCCCGCCGTAGGTTTCGATGCCGCCGACGTGGGCGCGCAGGGTTTCGGTTTCACCCTCGTTGCCATAGAACAGCGAGAGCAGGTTGGCGAAGAAGATGGCGCTCCGATCCCAGAAGGGCGGCAGTGAACCCGGTTGTGTGTGTACCTGCATCGATTGTTCCGTCGACCTCCGCCGCGGCGGGGCGTTACCGCTTAGGCTTGTAAACCCGCCCCGCACGTGGTATGCGTACGCACTATGACAATTGCCACTCATTATATCAAGAAGCAGGACGGCTCCATCTTCGGTCCCGCGCCGCTGGCGGAATTACGCCGATGGGCGATGGATGGCCGTATCGCGCCCGATGACGAGATTTCCGCGGACCAGAAGACCTGGCAATCCGCGCCCGGCGTACCCGAGCTGGAGATGCATTATCTGATCCGGTTCAGCGACACCGAATCCTATGGCCCGATCAATCTCCACGCCTTGACCGATCTGATCCTGGACAACTCGGTGACGGTGGATGATGCGGTGGTGGATGTGCGGGACCGGAGCGAGTCGCGGGCCGGACAGGTTATGCTGACCGCGCTGCTGGCGGAACGGGCCACGGTGCACGAACAGTACCGGGAAACCATCGATCGCCTGGAACAATCGCTCGCGCAAGAGCGGGCTCGCGTCGCCGCGTTGGAGAAGCGCGCGGCCCAGGCGCCGGCCCCGGCCGTGCCGGAACGCGCCGGACGCGATATCCGGATCAAGGAACTGGAACAGAAGGTCCAGCAACTGACCGAGGAGCGCGACCGGCTGAAGAGCCGGCCCGCTCCCTCCGCGGACGACAGCAAGGCCCGGGCGGATCTTGAGGCGGCGGTCCAGGAGCAGGCACGGCTTCGCCAGACGATGGAGTCGGAGAAGCAACAGTGGCAGAAACGGCTCGACGAGCAGTCGGCGGAGTTGAAGAGACGCGCCGACAGCCTGGCCGAGAAGGTGGATCAGATCGACGCGCTCAAGGAACAGGTACGCTCCCTCGAGCAGCCGCAGGGCGGCGTCGGTACGCGCGAAGCGGAATGGGCCGCCCGCGAGAAGGAATTGCAGGCGGAAATTGACCGGTTGACGCGCGACGCGCAGGAGCGCGCGCGAACGGAATCGGAAGCCGCCGTGTCGGGCGCGCAGGACAAAGCCCGCAAGAAGGAGCAGAATCTTGCCCATCGCATCGAGCATCTCGAGAAGGAGCGCCGTGAACTGCTGGCCGATATCGTGCGCCTCAAGGAATCGTCGGGCCGCGAGCAGGCGACCGGCGCGGGACCTGCCGAGCCGCATCCCGTCGTGCGCGCCGCGCTGGCCCAGATGAAGGCGCAGGCCTTGAGCGGGCACCGCGTCGCGTCCGCGCCCCGCCCGATTTCCGTGTCGAGACCGCCGCCGTCGCGCCACGTGCTGCCCCAGCGTCCCAAACCCGGAATGCGGCCGGCTCCGAGGCGGCCATGAACGTCGCCGTACTGGGCGCATCGCCCAAGGAAGACCGCTATTCCAACAAGGCCATCCGCCTGCTGCGCGTGCATGGCCATGACGTGGTTCCGGTTCATCCGGCCCACACGACGATCGAGAACCTTGGCGTCGTGCCCGATGTGAAGAGCCTGCCGGGCGGTTCCGTCGA
>CAYRPR010000147.1:0-5932 GCA_964425945.1 uncultured Verrucomicrobiota bacterium
AACCTGTAGATCGCGGGCAACAAGTTCCAGCTGCGCGTACCGGGCGAGTACAAACTGGCCACGGACCTGCCCCATATCCTGCTGGTCGAACGGGAGGGGCGCCCGATTTTCCTGCGCGACGTGGCCCATGTGCGCGATACGTACAAAGACCTGGACTCCATATCGCGACTGAACGGCGAGCCGTGCGTCTCCGTCGAAGTCCGTAAGCGCAACCGCGAAAACACCGTCGAGTTGATCCGCAACGTTAAACGGGTCATCGGGCAATTCGGCCTGCCGCCGGATGTTTCCATCACCTACGTGATGGATCATTCCGAGTACATCGAGATGATGATCAACGAGCTGGAGAACAACATCGTCTCCGGCTTCATCCTGGTCGTGGTCGTCATCTTTGCTTTCATGGGCATGCGCAACAGCCTGTTTGTCGCCATCGCGATCCCGCTGTCCATGCTGATCGCGTTTGCGCTGATGAATGTCCGGGGCACCACGCTGAACATGATCGTGCTGTTCAGCCTGGTGCTGGCGCTCGGCATGCTGGTGGATAACGCCATTGTCATCGTGGAGAACATCTTCCGCCTGCGAACGACGGGACTGACGCGACGGGAGGCCGCGCGGCGTGGCGCGGCCGAGGTTGCCTGGCCGGTCATCACCTCCACCATCACGACCTGCCTGACCTTCGCCCCCCTGCTCTTCTGGCCGGATATCATGGGCCAATTCATGTCCTTCCTGCCGATCACGCTGATCACGACACTGGGGGCATCGCTCTTTGTGGCCATTGTGATCAATCCGGCGCTCTGTTCGCTTCTGATTTCGGACAAGGGCAAACAAACGGACCTCGACGAGTACGGCGTGAAGAACAGCTGGCTGGTCCGGGGCTATGAACGAACGCTCCAGATCGCGATTCACCACCGGCTGGTCGTCCTGTTCATGGGATTCCTGTTCCTGTTCGCCAGCTTTGAGTTCTATGCCCATTTCGGCAAGGGGGCGGAATTGTTTCCCGACGTCGATCCGCGCAATGCCATCATCAAGGTCAAGTTTCCACAGGGCACGGCCATTGAACGGACGGACGCCACCATGCGCCGCATCGAGGCGCTGTTGCCGGAATACCCGGACGTCAAATTCTATCTGGCCACAACCGGGATGGCGGAGGGCGACGGGCTCTCCATGGGCGCAAAGGCCACGCACATGGGCCAGATCCATGTGGAGTTTCTGCCGTACGGCGAACGCTCCATATCCTCCATGAAGCTCATTGACAATATCCGCGATCGCCTGCCCAACGTGCCGGGCGCGGAGATCACCATCGACAAGCAGGAGGAAGGCCCGCCGATGGGCGCGCCGGTCAGCATCGAATTGAGCGGGGATGATTTTGATATCTTGTCGGAGATATCGGGCCGCATCATCCGGTCCATTGAGAACGTGCCGGGCCTGGTGGACGTGCGGGACGACTTCGAGGAGGCCCTGCCCGAGCTGCAATTCGTCGTGGACCGAAGCCGCGCGGCGATGCTGGGGCTCGATACGCGCACCATCGGCAACTTTGTCCGCACCGCCGTGTATGGAATGGAGACCGCCAAGTTCCGCCCGGACGAGGACGAATTCGACATCACCGTGCGTCTGCCGCTGGAACAGCGCGATTCCGCGGAGTTGCTGGACCGGATATTCATCCCGACGATGAGCGGCGGGTCCATTCCGTTGAGCTCACTGGGGCAGGTCGCCTATGAGGCCGGGCGCGGCGCGATCAAGCGCAAGGATTTGAAGCGCATGATCACCATAACCGGCAACAATCATATCCGCGGCGTGGACGAGATCATCAAGGAGGTCATTCCGATTGTGGAACAGATCGATCTGCCGCGCGGTTATTTGATCAAATACGCCGGCGACACGGAGGAGATGCGCAAGTCCGGCACGTTCCTGGCGCAGGCGTTCCTGGTGGCCGTCGGTCTGATCATGGTGATCCTGGTCATTCAATTCAATTCGGTGTTCATGCCGCTGATCATCGGCGGTTCAGTGATCCTTTCGCTGATCGGTGTGACGTGGGGCTTGCTGCTGACCGCCACCAAGTTCGGCGTGATCATGACCGGTATGGGCGTGATCAGTCTCGCGGGCATCGTGGTGAACAATGCCATTGTGTTGATCGACTGCATCCGACAGCGGCAGGAGGAAGGGATGCGGACGGAGGATGCCGTGATGCTGGCGGGCAAGATGCGTTTGCGGCCGGTGATTCTGACCGCCATCACAACCATTCTCGGGCTACTGCCCATGGCTATCGGCTTCAGCTTGGAGATTCATGAATGGCCGCCGCGCATCATTGCCGGCGCGGAATCCAGTACGTGGTGGGCGCCGATGGCCATCGCCGTCATTTTCGGCCTGGCGATGGCGACGTGCCTGACGCTGGTCCTAGTCCCGACCATGTTCAGCCTGTTCGACGACCTCTCGCGCCGCCTGCGCAAACACTTCTCGCCGGATACGGAGATTATTTCGAATCCGTGACAATCCGAAGGGGCAAAAGGGCTTGTGCTGTGTCGGGACTTGTGATTCCATTACCGGTTGTGAGAATGCGCGCCGTCATCGCACTATGGATCGCCACCGGGGGGCTGGCGGTATGGGCGGGATTGAACCGGCCCGCCGAGATGATCGGCGTTGATTTTGCCAGCGTCCGCACCGATGGGGACCGGGTCCTGATCGGCGATGACACCCTCTGGCTCCGCTCCGTTCATAAGGAAGGCGGAACCTTCAGCAGCGCGCACGGCGCCTGGGTCGCGCCCGAGGGCCTCGAGGTCGGCCAAGGCCGCCTGATTATCCGCCTTGATCGCTCCGCCATCCCCTCGTCCGATCTGGCGTTGTCCCTCGTCTATGGCAACATCCATGGCGCCGACCTTGTCGTTCAATTGCTCGACGACAACGACCGGATCGTCGCGCTGGACCTGTTCTCCAACATCGTTTCCGCGGGACGCGAAGCGAAGACGGACACGTTCATTGTTTCCTTTTTGAATCATCCCGCGGCCACGCAGATCGTTCTGCGTCGAATCCGTGGCGAGGTCCGTATCCACGGATTCGCGCTGACGCCGGTGGCCTGCGAGGTGCCCGTCATCGATTGCGATGAGGACGAACTGGCCGTGCTGGTCGGCCAACAGATGCTCGCCGAATCCGAACTGGTCCGTGAGGTGGAGCGGATTGTCGGCCCGCAGGCTCGCGGAGTAGACTGGCAGAAGTCCACGGTCCAGAAGCCGGTCCCGCTGGCCGAGATCAACAAGATCGCCCACGATGCCCTCTCCAAACCCGGCTATCCCGAATACGAACCCTCGCAGGGACCGGTCGAGGGAAATATACTGATGGTGAATACGGCGTCTTCATTAAGCGTCCTGTGGCACTGCAACAGGCGCCTGAACCTGTATCATCCCGGCGCCGTGATTGAAATGCCCGGATCGCTGTCGAGCGCGGACGCGTACGAGGCGCTGTACAACGGGGTTTCCCGCGCGTCCGCCATGAGCATCCCCATGTCCGTGGCGGAGCGGGAACGATTCTACCGGAAGTACGGATACCATCCCATCGAGGCCGTCATCGCGATGGGCGCCATCCAAGTTCTCGTTCACGAGGACAATCCGCTGGATCGGCTGACGATCCCGCAATTGGATGCGATATTCGGCACGGAACTGCGCGCGGGCGAAACCCGCCTGATCCGGCATTGGAGCGATCTGGGAATGGATAACAACGCCCCCATCGCGGCCTATGGCGGAACGCTGGCGACCGGAACAGCCCGCCTCTTTCAATCGCTGATTCTTCAAGGAGGTCCGTTCCGCGAAGACCTGCGACACGGCGTAAGCGCCCGCACGTATACCGGCATTGTGTGGGACCTTCGCGACGATCCCACGGGCATCGCCTTCTCCAATCTTCAGAATTTCAACCTGCGCATCAAACGACTCGCGTTGGCGCGCAACAGCGGCGAGGAAGCCGTCTCGATTTCCGCGGAAACGGTACACAGCGGCGCCTATCCCCTGAGCCGCTATCTGTACATCTATATCAACGCCCCTTCCCCCGATCAGATGGATCCGCTTGTGCGCGAACTGCTCCGGCTGGTGTTGAGCCGGGAGGGGCAGGAAGTGGCCGGTGAACATAGAATGATTCCCTTGCGCGTCGAGGATCTGCTGGAGACACGACGGCGTTTGCAGTTATAAGCGCCGGGAATTGCAGATTGCATGGTACGTATGCCCGTGATATCCTTTCCGGTTGTGAAGATGCGCGCTGTTATCGGACTTTGGATCGTCGCCGCCGGCTGGGCGGCAGGGACCGATATAAATCCGACCGCCGAAATGATCGGCGTGGATTTTGCGACCGTGCGGACCGCCGGCGATCACATCCTCATCGGCGAAGACGCGGCGTGGCTTCGCTCCGTTCAGAAGGACGGCGGCACCTTCAGCGCAGCGCACGGCGCCTGGGTCGCGCCCGCCGGCCTGGAAGTCGGACAGGGTCGCCTGATCATCAAACTCAACCGGTCCGTGATCCCCTCCTCCGACCTCGCCCTTACCCTGGTGTACAGCGATCTGCCGGACGCGGATTTCGTCGTGCAACTGCTCGATGACAACGACCGGATCGTCGCGCTGGACCTGTTCTCCAATATCGTATCGGCGGGACGCGAGGCGAAGACGGATACCTTCATCGTTTCCTTTCTTAATCATCCCACGGCGACCCAGGTCATCCTGCGACGGGTCCGCGGCGAAGTTCGCATCCATGGATTTGCGCTTACGCCCGTCGCCTGCGAAGTGCCGATGGTCGATTGCGACGAGAACGATCTGGCGGTCATACTCGGCCGGAAATGGCAGGATGATCCCGAACTGGTTCGCGAGGTCACACGACTGCTCGGCCCCCAAGGTCACGAGGTCGACTGGCAGAAAGCCACCGTCCAGCGCGACGTACCGCTGGCCGAGAAGAACGAGATCGCCCACGACGCCCTCTCCAAACCGGGCTATCCCGAATACGAGCCGTCGCCTGAACCGGTAACGGGGAATGTCCTTCTCTCCGCGAGCGGGTCGGCGCTTTTCTTCTCCGGGGACTGCCTGCGCGCGCTCAACCTGTATCATCCCGGGGCCATCGGCGAGATACCCGGCCTGCTGACCAGCCGCGACGCGTTCGATATCTTCTACAACGGCGCCGCGCCCGCCGCCATCATGAGCATTCCCATGTCCGTCGCGGAGCGGGAGGAATTCTACAGGAAATACGGGTATCACCCCATCGAGGCGCCCATCGCGCTGGACGCCATTCAGGTGGTCGTCAATCGCGATCATCCGCTGAGCGCGTTGACCATCCCCGAACTGGATGCCATCTACGGGTCGGAGTTGCTCGCGGGCGAAACCCGGCTGATCCGGACGTGGGGCGACCTCGGGCTGGAGGGGGAATGGAAAGACCGCCCCATTGAAGCATTCGGCGGCACACTACCGGGCGGAACAGCCCGCCTCTTTCAATCGCTGGTGCTCCAAGGGGGACCCTACCGCGAGGACCTGCGGACCAAAAACCGGCAAGAGGGTTACTACTACGGCGTCGTGCTCGAGCCGAGCCGGAATCCGGCCGCCATCGGCTATTCCAACTTGCAGCATTGGCATGCCCATGTGAAGCAGATCGCGCTGGCGCGCAACAGCGGCGAGGAGGCCGTAACCATTTCGGCCGAAACCGTACACAGCGGCGCGTATCCGTTGAGCCGGCACTTCTACATCTATATTAACGCTCCATCCCCGGACCAAATGGATCCGGTAATCCGGGAGTTTCTACGCCTGCTGTTGAGTCGCGAAGGCCAGGAAATGGTCGGCTCCAACAGACAGATCCCGCTGGGCGTCGACGAAATCCTCGACGTGCGCCACCGCCTGCAACTTTGATTGCGCTGTCGCCGCCTGCGCAAACGCTTCTCCCCGGACACGGAGATTATTTCGAATCCGCCGTAAACCGG
>CAYRPR010000148.1:0-5918 GCA_964425945.1 uncultured Verrucomicrobiota bacterium
GCATGTGCATGCCGAAATCAGCATCGCCGCCATGAAGGCCGGCAAGCACGTGTTGTGCGAAAAACCGCTGACACGCACCTTGGCCGAGTCCGAGGATATGGTGCGCGTGGCCGGCGAGACCGGGCGTGTGTTGAAATGCGGCTTCAATCATCGGCATCATCCGGCCGTCTGGGAGGCCAAGCAGCTCGTCGATGAAGGAGCGATCGGCAAACCGCTCTTTGCGCGGTGCCGGTACGGCATCTGCGGACGGCCCGGTTATGAGAAGGAATGGCGAGCCGATCCGGCGCAAGCCGCCGGCGGCCAGTTCATCGAACAGGGAACCCATGCCGTGGATCTATTCCGCTGGTTTCTCGGAGACATCAGCGAAGTGTCCTGCATGACCGGCGTACAGTATTTTACCGAGCAGAAACTCGACGATAACGGCATGGCCGTATTTCGCACCAAAGCGGGTGCCATGGCGAGTCTGCATGCGAGTCTGACCCACTGGAAGAATCTCTTCCATTTCGAGGTGTTTGGCGTGGACGGGTATGTGATCGTCGAGGGACTCGGTACCAGTTACGGCACGGAGAAACTGACTTTCGGCAAACGGGACTTTTCCGCGCCGTTCAACGATCATGTGACGGAATATCGCGGGGGCGATGTGTCCTGGCGCGAGGAATGGCGGGAATTCATGTCCGCCATTTCGGGGAAACGCGAGCCCGTTGGCAACGCCCGCGACGGCCTCGAGGCGATGCGGATTGCGTTGGCGGCATACGAATCCGAGAAAACCGGCCGCGTGATCAAGTTGGGATAAGGCCGCATGAAATATCTCGTAACCGGCGCAGGAGGCATGATCGGCGGCGCCCTGGTCGAACACCTCGCTCGGCGCGGTGATGCGGTGACCGCCTGGGCGCGCCGACCGTCATCCCGACTCGAATCGGTCTCCGGTCCCGTGACCATCCGAAGGGTCGACCTGCTGGATGCCGATGCGGTACGGGCGGGCGTGGCCGAGGCGGATGCCGATGTGATTTTTCATTTCGCCGCGCAAAGCCTGCCCTCCATTTCCTGGGAAGATCCCGCTGGGACCTTCGCGATCAATGTGACCGCATCCATTCAGCTATTCGAGATCGTGCGACAACTTCAGCGCAATCCACTTATCATCGTGGCCAGTTCCAGTTCGATCTATGCCTGCGATCCATCGGGCAAACCTATTCCGGAGGATGCGCCGCAGAACCCGGTTACGCCGTATGCCCTGACGAAGATGACGCTGGATCACGCGGCGCTCGTGTATGGCCGTCACTGGAACATGCGGATCATCCGTGCGCGGCCCTTTTTTGTGATCGGCCCGGGCCGGCCCGGCGATGTGTCTTCCGATTTCGCCTACGGGGTGGTCGCGATCGAGCGCGGGCGGCAGGAATCGCTGTCGGTGGGCAATCTGGACGCGGTCCGGGATTTCATGGATATCGACGACGCCCTGACCGCGTTTGATGTGTTGGTGGAGAAGGGGCAGGCGGGCGAAGCGTACAACATCTGTTCCGGTCGCGGTTATGCCATTGCCGAGTTGCTGGACGGATTTAAGAAGTTTGCGGCAACACCCGTCACGGTGGTCCGCGACGAGCAGCGGATGCGACCTCTTGATGAACCGGTCAAGATCGGCGATCCGTCCAAGCTGAGGGGGTTGGGCTGGAAGCCTCAGCACGATCTGAACTACTCGCTGGAACGCATTCTGAATTACTGCCGCGCCCAGGAAAGCTGAACCATCATGCAAACTGTGATACTTGCAGGCGGGCTGGGGACCCGCATAAAGGATGTGGCCGGCGACCGGCCCAAGTCGCTGATTCCTGTGGCGGGCCGCCCGTTTATCGAGCATCAGTTCGATCTGTTGCGGCGGCATGGACTGAGCGATGTTCTGCTGGCGGTGGGCTATCGCGGTCAGGACATCGAGGGCCATGTGGGCGACGGCTCGCGCTTTGGGATGAACGTGGCGTACTCGTATGAGCCGGAGGATCGGTTGATGGGGACGGGCGGCGCCTTGGTGAACGCGCTGTCTTTGTTGCAGGACGCGTTTCTGGTGTTATACGGCGATTCCTATCTGCCCGTGGATTATGGCGCGGTCGTGAAGGCGTTCAACGTCTGCGGATGTCCGGCGCTGATGACGGTATTTCGCAATGAAGGGCGATGGGATCAGAGCAATACACGGATCGACAAAGGTAAGGTCGTGTATTACTCCAAGCAGGCTAAGCCGGGTGAGGCCGATTACATTGATTATGGATTGTCCGCGTGGCGGCGATCCGTGATGGAGTCGTATCGCGATGCCGAGCGGCCGCTGGATCTGGCGCGCATGCAGGGGGATCTGGTGGCGCGCGGCGAGATGGCGGCTCATGTGGTCACCGAACGTTTCTATGAGATCGGAAAGCCGGACGGCTGGAAGGAACTGAACGAGAAGTTGTCATGAAGAAGGCGATATTCATAGATCGCGACGGAACCCTGAACGAGATGGTGTACGACGATACGCACGGCCTGATGGACTCGCCGCGTCGCGCGGAGCAGGTCCGGCTGGTGCGGGGAGCGGGCCGCTTTCTCAAAGCGGCCCGGGAACTCGGATTCATGGTCATCGTCGTCACCAACCAGCCCGGCATCGCGAAGGGGACGCTGACGGAAGCGGAACTGGATGCGGTGAACCGGCGGCTGGCTGATCTGCTGGCGGAAGAGGGGGGGCGCTGGGATGAATTGCGTTACAGTCCCTGGCATCCTCAGGGCGGTCCGGGCGGCCGTGCGGAATTTATCGGGCCCAGCGATACGCGCAAACCGGCGCCGGGCATGCTGTTGGAGGCCGCGCGCGAGCATGGCATTTATTTGCCGGCGAGTTGGATGATCGGTGACGGGATTGTCGATGTGCAGGCCGGACGCGCGGCCGGATGCCGTACGATTCTGCTCGCGACGGTCAAGCTCGAGCAGGTTGAACGCTTCGTGAACATGGAGCGGGCCGAACCGGATCATGTGGCGCGCAGCCTGGACGAGGCGCTGGAGATCATCCGCTCAGGACTTGCTTGTTGAGTCGGTCGAGACCCAACCGTCCATACGGTCCACGATGTATCGCGGGCGGTTCTTCACTTCCTCGAAGATGCGTCCGACGTACTCGCCGATGATGCCCAGCACAAGCAGTTGAATCCCGCCGAAGAAGAGCACAGTAACGGACAGCGACGCCCAGCCGGGGGGCGTCTCGCCATGCAACAGGCCGTTGATGAGGATCCACGCCAGCATCAGGAATCCGAGCGCGGAGAACAACGCGCCCGCCCATGCCGCAATATGCAGTGGGGCGGAGGAAAAGGAGAGCAGTCCGTCCAGCGCGAGACGGGCCAGACGCCGGAAGTTGTATTTGGGGGCCCCGGCTTCGCGGGCCGGTCGATCGTAGGATAGTCCGATCTGGCGGAAACCGACCCAGCCGCGCAGACCGCGCATGAACGGATTGTGTTCCGGCATGGAGATGATCTGGTCGACGACCTTGCGATCCATCAGGGAGAAATCGCCCGCATTTAACGGGATTTCCACGTTCGCCGTGCGCTTTAGAATCCGGTAGAATGCCGCATAGGCCGCGCGCAGAAGCAGATTCTCCTTCCGGTTGGTCCGGATCCCGTATACGACGTCGTATCCGTCCCGCCATTTGGCCAGCATGTCCGGAATAATCTCCGGCGGATCCTGCAGGTCGGCATCCAGCACCACCACGCAATCGCCCCGTATATGACGCAGGCCGGCGGATACAGCGATCTGATGCCCGAAATTGCGCGAGAGCTGGATGCAGGCCAGGCGGTTGTCCTCCCGGCAGGCGGCGGTGATCAGCTCATGGGTGCGGTCGCGACTTCCGTCATCGACGAACAGCACGCGGGTGGAGAACGAGAAACTGGAGATCAACGTGCGGATTCGCTCAAGCAGGACGGGCAGCACATCTTCCTCGTTGTAACAGGGGATGATGATCCCGAGTTCCGGTTGAGCTGGACGTTCAGAGGTCATGATCTCGTAACCGCCTACCATGGTCGGCTTCTTAGCTTGCCGGCCGGTTGCATGTCAACGCTTCTTCTCGACCGCCTCTTCAAACAGCTTGATATAAATCCGCGCGGTATTCATCCAGTCCCACGTGTCCATCGCGTAGTCGGACAGGGCCTTGCGCTCGCGGATGAGCGGGTCGTTCCCGCCTGCGGCGCGGAGTATCCGCTCACGGACGACGTCCGCAGATCGTGGCGTGACGATAAAGCGATCCGGATCGCGGTCGTGTCCCGCGAAGGTTTCCTCCGACACGAGGCAGGCCAGTCCGCAGCACATGGCCTGTGGGACGACAGCCGGCCACCCTTCGCCATAGGAGGGCATGATGAACAGATCGTGCGCTCCGTACAGTTCCCTTAGTTCGTTGTCCTGTACATAGGAATGGACGGTGACGTTGGGTAGTCCCCATCGATCGGCCCGGATCGGTCCGGTGCCGACCAGTGTGTAGTGGGTGTCGCGCGTCGATTCGGCCACTGCGCGGATGAGCGGTAGTTCCTTCTTGTCGCAGAAACGTCCCACAAACAACACGTGGAAGCGCTGGTCGTCGAGCGCCCATTTGCGTCGATACGCGGCTCGCTCCGTATCGTCCACGAAGTGGTAGCGGTCATGATCCACGCCGGCCGGCGTCATACGAGTCAACTCCTCGGGGAAGCCGGCATGTTCGATAAACCATGAGCGCACCGCCTTGCCGACAAACGTCATGACGGCGCCATAATCGGCGATGCGCCGGGCCGCGCGCCGGATCAGGAAGTTCTGAAGCGGCGTGAGGCCGGGAATGTTCAGCGGGATGATGCCCACATGCTGGGTCATTACCAGCGGTTTGTTTTGCCGAATGGCTGCGCGCAATACCAGCGCGATGACACCCGGCGCCAGACTGTGCACGTTGATGACATCGTGTTCGGCGACCAACCGGTTAATTTGTACATACGAGAAGGGCGAGGGGATGGGGGCGTTGATCTGCACGAGATTCTCGAGAACGTTCCAGGCCGGTATGCGAACCGTGTTCGGTTGCCGCTCGCCTCCGCGAGGAACATCCGCCGCGACCCAGGTCACGTCGTACCCGTCAGCTTCCCAGCATCGCTTCAGCGAACCGGCGGCATACTGGATGCCGCCGATATGGGGCGGAAAGTAGTTGCTGGCCAGCAGGATGCGCATCAGATGTATCGGGCCTGATCGATGAGTTGATGCATCATTTCAATCACGCGCAAGCCCTCTTGGGCGCTCATGCCCTGCAGGGAATCTTCCCCGTGGATGGCGCGATAGAACCGTCGCACGACCTCGTCGTTGCCGTAATGATGTCGCCAGGTCAGGTAGCGGATGCCGCCGGTCAATACCCCGCTGAAATGCTGGCCGGCGCCGGTCAGGCTGGTCCAGAGAATATCCTTCGCGCGGTGAACCCCGTCATTGGGCAGGCGAACATAGATATCGCGCCAGACATCGATATCCACCGTGGCTTTCTCGCCGACGATGGTCACGTGCCATTCGGTGATGCTGGAATCAAAATTGATATGAAGGAAAACCGGGAATCCCGCCGGAGCGCGATATTCCGCATTCACCGCGCGCGGCGTGTTCATGTCGGATAATGGTTTCCACACGGAGCCGTCCACCCACTCAATATCTCCTCCGGCCAGCCAGCGGAACATGTAATAGAAGTGCGGGGCTTCGTCATAGAAGAGGCCCAGCGGCAATTGATCGCACCAAGCGGGAATATTGCGTTTGTGATTGCAGAGCTGGACGCCGTACACGGCGGCTATGCGGCCAATCCGATCCCGTTCCAGGTCCCGCATGAATGCGCGTGCGCCTCGCGCAAACTGGAAGTTATGGACGACGGCCAGTACGCGTTTTTTCTCCTCGGCCAGAGCGATCAGGCGCCGCGCATCGGCCGGATCCACGGTCAT
>CAYRPR010000149.1:0-5917 GCA_964425945.1 uncultured Verrucomicrobiota bacterium
TTCGGGGCGCAGGCCACCGACCGGGCAGAAATCCCAGCAGGCGGAGCAGCCGGTGCACATCTTGATCAGCGTCGGCGGGTCTTCCGGATCCACGCCGATGGAATGGGACGGACAGGCCGCAATGCACGAGCCGCAACGCACACAGCGGTCGGCATCAATGACCGCCGTGGCGGTCTTGTGAAACCAGATCTTGTCGAGCATCTCGGGCATGCCCGCCTTGATCGCGACATCGTCGCGCTGGTCGAGCGAGGGATCCGTGATGTTTCGGGGTTCGATCATAGCTTGATTCCTTCGAAGTATCCGGCCAGTTCCTGCTCATCGCGACGCCGCACGTATTCGCCGAACGTCTCTCCGTTGGTTCGCTGCTTCTGGTAATCGGTTACCAGGTTCTTGATGCCCCGGATCGTGCTCGGCACGGGCACCTCGCCCTTGACCCAGCGAGCCAGTTTTCCGAACGTTGGATTGCCGCCGATACAGATGTCGAAGGCGGGATACATATCGTTTTCGTCCTTGGCGATGCTGGAACGAAGGCCGATATCGGCGATCTGCACCTGGGCGCAGGACGCCTTGCAGCCGGACATGTGCACGCGGATCGGACCGAGGTCCGCATCGCGGAAGAATTCGTCCAGCTCGTTTGCCATGGCCACGCCGGCGCGCTTGGTATTCTGGATGCCGAACTTGCAGAACGGCGCGCTGGTGCAGGCCACGATCGAACGACGGAACGACGGCGCTTTCGGTGAATACGCTTGCAGCAGGGACTCGCGCAACAGGTCGTCCACGCGTTCCGCGGGAATGCCCCCGAGTATCAGGTTCTGGCGCGGCGTCACGCGCACACTGCCGTCGCCGTAGGTCTCAGCGAGGCGCGCGGCTTCGATCAGTTCCGTGCCCTGCATGCGGCCCACGGGCACGGCCAGGCCGACGTAGCGGAGCCCGTCCTGCCGTTGTTCGTGGACCCCGACGTGGTCGTATCGGGCGTGTGACGTCAACGATTCCCCCGGGGGCTCCAGCGTGAAATCCAGACGCTTCTGGAACTCGGCCTTGATCCGGTCCATACCAAGCTCGCTGACGACGCGACGGAACCGGTTGGCGGCCTTGTCCTCGAATACGCCGAAATCCTTGTACACCTGGCAGCAGACGCGTACGACGGGTAGCACCTGCTCAAAGCGAATGAACGCGTCCAGTTCCGTGGCCAGGCGGGGATAGTCGCTCAGTCCGCCACCGAGCCGCAGATGAAAACCGTATTCGCCATTCCTGCGCGCGGGCAGGAAGGCCATGTCGTTGACGCCGGACAGGATGCAGTCCTCGCAGCATCCGGTCAGCGCGATCTTGAATTTGCGCGGCAGATTGGCGCTCTCCTCGGGGTGATCGAGCAACCAGGTATTCAATTCATCGATCTGCTTGCCGACATCGAAGAACGCGTGCTTGTCGAGTCCATCCACGGGACAACCCGTGATATTGCGCGTCGTATCGCCGCAGGCCTGGAGCGAGTTGATGCCCACCGCTTCGAGGCGCCGCCAGATTTCCGGCAGGCGTTCCATGCGTATCCAGTGCAACTGGATATTCTGCCGCGTGGTCAGCTCGAGAAATCGTTCAGGAAAATCCTCGCTCTGGTATTCCGCGTCAGGCGGCCGTTCGCACAGCTCGTCGGCGATCTGTCCGATGGCGCGCGTCTGCGCGGCGTTCAAGCGTCCGCCGGGAATGCGAATGCGGAGCATGTGGAGACGTGGCTGACGATCGTCATACACGCCGACCTTGCGGAGCAGCGCGTTGACGGGCGTGCCCTCATCGTAGATCTTCTGCGCTTCGCCAGCCGCCACCAATTCGGTGATTTTCTTAACGACCGCGCGCGGTACCGGTTTATCGCCAAAAACTGACATAGTGAATGGAACTCCCTTCGACGCCAAGCATCCCACATGATAGCGGCGCAGTCAACCGACAAACTACTAAAACCCGATATGGTTTATCGGGTTAAATGATCCGCGATGTTTCGAGCTTCTTGCGCTCACAACGTGATAGCGGGCCAGTCCCTGTTCAGGATGTCGTCCCGCGGCGCGATCCATGATCCGCCGATCGCCGCGACGATGGGATCCGACAGGTAAGATGCCAAATTTGAGCTATTTACGCCCTGCAACGGAATGAATTTCAGCCCAAGATGCTGATAAGGGACAGACACTTGTTTGAGGTAGGTCAGCCCCCCCAGCGTCTCCGCAGGGAAGAACTTGAGCAAACGGCATTCCATCGCCAGCGCGCGTTCGATATCTGACGGAGTCGCAACGCCCGGTGCAAACGGAAGTCCGGCGGATATCGCCGCCTGCACGACACGTGGATTCATGCCGGGCGCGAAGCCAAACGCGGCGCCGGCGGCCCTTGACTGGTCGGCCTGTTCCGGCGTCAGTACGGTTCCGACCCCGGCGATCATATCCGGAACCTCCTGAACGATGGCGCGCAGGGATTCCATCGCCGCCGGCGTGCGGAGCGTCAACTCGATCACATGGACCCCGCCCTCCACCAGCGCCCGGGCCAGTGGCGTGGCATCTTCGGACCGGTCTATGGTGACCACCGCGATCACACGCGCCCGTTCAATACGCTCCTGCAGAGCGGCATCAAAAGCCATCTTCATACCTCGATTGATACATAATCTCCTCCGAAAATCAAATCATGCCCACCGCCCACCGTTCACACCTTTAAAGGTGTGAACCGCACGCGTCAGAATGGAATCGGTTCCGATTTCGTGTTAGAGTGAAGCATCGGCAAAGGACCTGTATTCATGCCATTTCGCGATCGAATCGAGGCGGCGACCCAACTGGCCGATGCGCTGGCCGAATATGGCGGACTCCATCCGCTGGTGCTCGGCATCCCGCGCGGCGGGGTCATCATGGCCGCTGTCATCGCCCGCAAACTTCAAGGCGACCTCGATGTGATTCTCGTCCGTAAACTCCGGGACCCATATCAGGACGAGGTGGCGATCGGTTCGATCGACGAATCCGGTCACGTGTATCTGAATCATTACGGACAACGATTGCGCGACCACGCGTATCTCGATCAGGAGAAGGGCGAGCAACTGACCCTGCTTCGGGACCGTCGCAAACAATACACACCCGTTCGCCCGGTCATCGATCCCGCTGGACGCCGCGTCATCATTGTCGATGACGGACTCGCCACCGGATCGACCATGATCGCCGCCCTGCAATCCGTGCGCAACCGTCACCCGGCCACACTGGTTGCCGCCACGGCGGTCGCTCCGCCGGAAACTCTCGAAGCGGTCGAAGAACTCGCGGATCGGGTGGTATGCCTGGAAGCGCCCGACGATTTCATGGCCGTGGGCCAGTTTTTTCATGACTTCACGCAGGTAACGGACAATGAAGTCATTGAGACCCTCAGGCAGCGACCGACCACGCCGGATTAAGCCTGCATGCATTTGACGAAGGGCCTTTTCCCGGGGTATCGTATACAATGAGCGTGCGTAGAAGGTTGCGGGGAGCATGCTCTGAGGCATTGTCGACGCCGGTCCGCATCCTATGCAATATGTCGCCAGTCTATGGTTTTCTGCCGCGCTTCTTCTGTCGGTATCGGCCACGCAATCCGGGGCTTCCACCACACATTATGTGTCACCCACCGGTCTTCACGTCGCCCCGTTCACCAACCGGGTCGATGCCGCGACGAACATCCAGGCGGCTGTGGACGCCGCCGGGATCGGGGGCATCGTCCTGGTAACGAACGGCACCTACGCGCCATTTGTCGGTTTCGAAACGAAGATCATGACCTCGGCCACATCGCCGGCGCCGATTGAGGTAACGGCCTCCATCTTCACGGTGGCAAACAACGCCGGCTGGCGAGCATTCACCGCTGATGGGCACTGGACGCTGCCTGTCTGGACTACCAATCAATGGCTTCAATACGATTCCGGTGTACCGAACGGCCTACAGATCGATTCATATCAGATGCTATCGCCGCACCAGACCAGCGGAGATCAGAGCCTGGCCGAGTGGGAAATACAGGTTTCGGACGACGGGACGAACTGGATTCCCATCGATGTGCGAAGTGAGACGCTGTTGGAGAACTATCACTACTACTTCACCGTACAGCAACCCGCCACGGCGCGCTGGGTCCGCATCTACATCACCGCCGTTACAGACCCGGCCACCCTGACCACACTGCGCATCGCGTTTGGACACGATCTGCTGGTCACGTCCGTCAACGGACCTGATCACACCGTGATCGACGCCGAAGGCGAACCGGGCGTCTGGCTCGGCACGGCGCGCATGGACGGTTTTCGCGTGATCAATGCGCAAGGATACGGCGTGCTCCACGGCGACATACGCAACTGCACCATCACGAATATCACGGGCGCCGGCATCAGCACGGCGCGCCACGTTGAAAACTGTCATCTCGCGCACAACTCGCTATACGGCGTGATGAACTCGGCCATCGTGCGGGATTCCACCCTCGAGTGGAACCAAGTGCTCGGCGCTCTCAACTGCGAGTTGATTGAGCGCTGTCTGATCCGGGAGAACGGCACCTCGATCGGAAACGGCGGCGGCGTGTTCATGGGCGCGGGCGCCCCGCAGGGTACGGTGCTGGCATCGTACATCGTCTCCAATCGCGCGGCGAACGGAGCCGGTGTCCACATGACATCCGGCATGGTGGCCAACTGTTTCATCAATGGGAACGTGGCCGGTGCCCGCGGGGGCGGTGTCTATGCCGGCACAGGCCGGGCGTGGAATTGCACCATCGTGGGCAATACCGCGGGGGAAGACGGCGGCGGCTCTTACAGTACCGAGGTTCGAAACAGCATCGTGTACGGCAACTGGGGCGCCTCTCGGTCCAACCATTGGGGCGGCTCCCTCTCGTTCTGTTTCACCATGCCCGCGCCGGCCGTCGGCGGCAATAACCAATTGATCGAGCCGGGTCTCCTGCATCTCGCCAGCCCGCGCCTGGCCTCCACATCACCCTGCATCAGCGCGGGTACGCCCGCCTTTGTGTACGGCAACGCGGACATCGACGGGGAACCCCGGGTCTGGGGCGATGGGGTGGAAGTCGGTTGCGACGAGGTGTATCCGCCCGGTCTGACCGGTGCGTTGTCGGTCGATCTCACTTCGAACTTCGAGCGGTCGATCGCCGGGTTTCCCATCAACTTTTACCACACCATCGAGGGCCGCGCCGCCGGATTCATATTCGACACCGGCGACGGGACCGTCGTAACAAACTGGCATACGCTCCGGCATACATACCACACACCGGGCGTTTATGAGGCGGTCATCACCGCCTGGAATCTATCCGGGTTTGCCAGCCAGACGACCACCGTGGAGATCGTTTCCGGCTACACGAATTATGTGTCTCCGGCAGGCGGACACGTGCATCCGTATACGAACTGGGCCACGGCCGCGACGAACATTCAGGCCGCGATCGACGCGAATATCCCGGGCGCAGTTACGTTGGTGGATGACGGGGTATACGATCAGGGCGGCGCCGTGGTCAGCGGCGGCCTGCTGAATCGGGCGGCCTTGACCAACATGGTGACCCTGCGAAGTGTCAACGGGCCGGCGGTCACGACCATCGTCGGGCAGGGACCGCTTGGCGCGGACGCCGTGCGTTGCGCCTATGTCGGTAACGAGTCGCGCATCGAGGGCTTCACATTGACCAACGGCCACACGCGCTCCAATCCGTTCCTCGCACAGGAAGAGCTGAACGGCGGGGCCTTGTGGATGACGCCGGCGGGCACGGCCTCCAACTGCGTAATTGCGGGGAGCGTAGCCTATGGATGGGGCGGCGGCGTGGCGGGCGGCACCGTGTGGAATAGCGTCGTATCGGGTAACTCCGCCATGGCGGGGGGCGGCGGATATCTCTGCGCGATGATCCATTGCGAGATTAAGGGGAATACCGCGCTCGAGGATGGCGGCGGGCTTTTCGGCGCATC
>CAYRPR010000150.1:0-5867 GCA_964425945.1 uncultured Verrucomicrobiota bacterium
GATCCGGCTGTCATCAAACTCAATACCAATGAGAACCCGTATCCACCGTCACCCCGGGTGCGCGAAGTCCTGAGTCACATGGATACGGATGCGTTGCGTCTATATCCGGATCCGGTCTGTCTCCGACTCCGAACGGTTATCGCCGATCTGCATCGCTGTGATGCCAGCCGGGTGTTCGTTGGCAACGGGTCGGACGAGGTGCTGGCGCTCTGCCTGCGAGCCTTCGTGGAACCCGACGGGATGGTCGGATATTTTGACCCGTCCTATTCCCTGTATCCGGTGCTGGCCGCCATTCAGGGAGTGAACACCCGGCCGATTTCGCTGACGGATGAGTTCGAATGGAACATGCCTGATGCGTACCGGGCGTCGATATTCTTCATGACGCGACCGAACGCGCCCACCGGGATGACGTATCCGCGCCCCATGGTCGAGGGATTCGTCGGCGGGTTCCCGGGCACTGTGGTGATCGATGAGGCCTATGCCGATTTTGCATCGGATCACTGCATGGATATGGCCCTGGCCGCCCGGAACGTGCTGGTGTGCCGCACGCTCTCCAAGGCCTATTCACTGGCGGGGATTCGACTGGGATACGCTGTCGGCGACGCGGAACTGATCGGCGCCTTGTACAAGATCAAGGATTCGTACAACGTCAACCGGCTCACGCAGGAAATCGCCTGTGCGGCGATATCGGATCAGGAGCATATGCTCGGGAACGTCCATCGCATCCTGAAGACGCGTGAACGAGTATCCTCCGAGTTGGCGCGGTGCGGGTGCCATGTGTATCCATCCGAATCCAATTTCCTGTGGATAAAACCGGCCGGCCCGCCCGCCAGCGGGTGGTACCGGCATCTGCGGGAAGCGAATATCCTGGTCCGCCATTTCGATGCGCCGCGCACCCGGGATTACCTGCGCATAACCATCGGTACCGATGCCCAGATGGATGCCCTGCTGAAGGCCTGGGCCCGTTTTAGCCATTGACGCCCCCTCCCTGCGCGGTATCTTAGCGGTCAATGAGCAGTCGAACCGCCAGCATAACGCGCAACACCCGTGAAACGCGGATATCCCTGTCCTTGGATATCGACGGAGCCGGGGACTACTCCATCGAAACGGGCATCCCCTTCTTGAACCACATGCTGGATCTGCTGGCCAAACACGCCCTCTTCGACCTCAAGATCAAGGCTGAAGGGGATCTGGAGGTCGATTATCATCACACGGTGGAGGATGTCGGACTGGTGCTGGGGGAGGCGTTGAATACGGCGCTGGGCGATCGGAAGGGAATCGCCCGTTATGGCTGGAGTCTCGCTCCGATGGATGAGGCCATGAGCCGCGTGGCGGTCGACCTCGGCGGACGCCCGTTCCTGGTCTATTCCATTGCCAATCGGAAGAAGAAGATCCGCGATTTCGATCTGGGGATCATCCAGCATTTCTTCCGCTCATTCAGCGAGCAGGGACGTCTGAATCTCCATATCGCCCAGCTGTACGGCGATGACCCGCATCATGCCTACGAGTCGGTCTTCAAAGGGGTTGCGAAGGCCCTGTATATGGCCTGTTCGCTCGATCCCCGCGTCAAGGATGTCCCGTCCAGCAAGGGCGTTCTCTAAACCGCGGCAAGGTGGTCTATGATCGGCATTGTGGATTACGGGATGGGAAACCTCGGCAGTGTATCCAACGCCTGCCGCTTCCTGCAGTTGAACACGGAAATCATCACTGGGCCGGATCGCGTCGCCGATTGCGACGCGTTGATCCTGCCCGGTGTGGGGGCGTTCGGCGATTGCATGAATCACCTTCGGACGCATGGGTTTGTCGAGGTAGTGCACGACTGGATTCGGGCGGACCGGCCCTTTCTGGGCATTTGCCTGGGGCTTCAGGTGCTGTATGAAGGCAGCGAGGAATCGCCGGGAACGGATGGCTTGGGCATTTTGCCCGGCGTGATCCGGCGCTTCCCGTCCGCCCCGGAATGGAAAGTTCCGCAGATCGGGTGGAACCGCGTATGGTTCAAGTCCGATTGCCCCCTGTATGACGGTCTGGACGACGGCGGGTATTACTATTTCGTCCATTCGTATTACGCCGGGCTGACGCCGGACGATGTGGTGGCGGGCACGACGCAGTACGCCACGGAGTACGCGTCCGTGGTCCGGCGCGGCAACCTCATGGCGGTTCAGTTTCACCCGGAGAAGAGCCAGCGCAACGGCATAGCCATGCTGGCCAACTTCGGCGCGTGGATTTCCGGAGCGCTCAAGACATCATGAATCCCATTACCATCATGCCGGCCATCGACCTGAAGGACGGTCAGTGCGTGCGTCTGCGCCAGGGCCGGGCGTCCGACGTGACCGTATACAGCGCCGATCCGGTGGACATGGCTCGCCGCTGGCAGGCTGAAGGAGCGGACGCGTTGCACGTCGTGGATCTCGACGGCGCGTTCGCGGGACATCCGGTGCATTCGGAGATTATCGCGGCCATAGCCGCTGCGCTTACCATTCCCGTGCAGGTGGGAGGGGGGCTTCGAACGGATGCGGATATCGAAACGCTGTTGAGCCGGGGCGTGTCTCGGGTCGTGATCGGCACGCGCGCGCTCGTTTCGCCGGACGACCTGGCCCGCCTCGCGAAGCGATTCGGGAGCGGCTTGGCGGTCGGCATTGATGCCCGGGACGGCAAGGTCCAAATCCAGGGATGGACCCAAACCACCGAGGAGACGGCCGTGGATATGGCTGTCCGGATGGACCGGCTCGGCGTCCGGACCCTCATCTACACCGATATATCGCGTGACGGCATGCTGGGAGGGGTCAATCGCGAGGGCATGCGCACCCTGTGCGACGCCGTATCGTGCCGGGTCATCGCTTCCGGAGGGATCAGTTCGACGGATGATATCCGGGCGTTGACCGCGCTCGGACAGTCGAATCTGGTGGGGGCTATCGTGGGCAAGGCGCTGTATGAGGGACGCGTTCGGGTGGCAGACCTGAAGGCCGCCGCGACGGACGGGGGCGTCTCGTCGTGAGTATTGAGTCCAGGGAAACGAAGCTGTCGAACGGCGTACGCGTCATCACCGCGACCATGCCGCAGGTGCAGAGCGTCTCGCTGGGTATCTGGGTCGGCGTCGGTGGGCGATACGAAACGCGCCGAATGTCCGGCGCCAGCCACTTCATCGAGCATTTGCTCTTCAAAGGAACGGCCAAGCGGTCGGCGCGGGATATTTCGCGTGAGATCGAAGGACGGGGCGGCTACTTCAACGCGTTTACGCAGGAGGAGTCGACCTGCTATTACGCGCGCATCGCATCCCGTTATGCATGGGATGTGCTCGATACGCTGACGGACATGTATCTCCATCCCCGTTTCGATCCGGCGGAAATCGATAAGGAGCGGGGCGTCATCGTCGAGGAGATCATGATGTATCGGGATCAGCCGCATCAGCTTGTGCAGGATCGGCTTGGCGAGTTGATGTGGGCGGACCACCCGATCGGTCGTGCGCTGATTGGCACACCGAAGAATATCATGCGGATGACGCGGGACGACATCGTTTCGTATAAACAAGGGAAGTATGTCGGATCCAATACCGTTGTGGCGTTTGCCGGCCAAGTGGATCATGACGCCTGTGTGCGGGAGACCGAGCGACGAATGCGCGGTTTACCGCGTAAGAACGGACCGCGCTTCAACGCCGTCAGGCGGGATACCGGCCAGCGCGCGGTGGATGTGATACAGAAGGACGTCGAGCAGACCCATGTCGCCATGGGATTCCGGGTCTTCGGTCGGCATGATGAACGGCGCTATGCCCTGCGACTGCTCAGTGTGATTCTGGGCGAGAATATGAGCTCGCGCCTGTTTCAATTGGTCCGGGAGAAACACGGCTTGGCCTATTCCATACACAGCAGCGCCCACCTGTTCGCCGAAACAGGCGGCCTGATCATCAGTGCGGGATTGGACCGCAGGCGCGTGTCCAAGGCGCTGGGGCTGGTCATGGGGGAACTCGTGCGACTGAAACGGCGTCCGGTGGGGCGCGCTGAACTGCGGCGGGCCAAGGACTACGCGATCGGACAGCTTCAAATCGGCCTGGAAAGCACGATCAACCAGATGATGTGGGTGGGGGAGAATACGCTTCACTATGGGAAAGTGTATCAGCCTGAAGAGACCGTTCAACGCCTGGAAAGGGTTACGGCGCAAGATATCCATCATCTGGCCGGGCGGATACTGCGTCAGGGACGCGCCAGCGTCGCCATGGTCACGCCGGACGATCGGGTTCGGCAGAGTGAAATGATTCAAGCGCATGCATCCCGCCTGGCAGGCGAATGAGTCGGGCCGCGGTCCGGCCGCTCATTACTCGCCGTCAATCTCGTCGTCGGGGCGAATGTTCACGGGTTCGGGCACCGCGTTGCGTGTGGCGCGCACGCCGGACGCGGCTGTGAAGATGTCCGCCATGCCGTGCGATGTCCAGACCAACTGCGGATCGTCTTCGGTCACAATCAATGCGTGGTAGCGCGCGGCGCGCTGGAGCAGGGCAGGCGCCTGGTCGACTCCGGCTGCAAACAGCGCGTAGGCCAGCGCATAGGCTTCCGTCGCGACCGGGCCGACGACCGTGACGAGCATCACCCCTTTCGACGGTTCACCCGTGCGCGCGTTGAGGATAGTGCTGTACAGCGTATCATCCACCGAAACGGCGTGATCCGGAAGCGTGAGCGTTGCCGCCGCCGCACCATCGCTCAACCGAACACGCCCCAGGACGCGCGGGGCGTCCAGCGGATGTCGTACCTCCAACGACCACGGCTTCGAGGGGGATTCAGCGCCCAGACATCGTACCGTATGGTTCAGTCCTACGAGGATATTGCGCCAGCCCTGCCGGCGCATATCAATGATGGAACGATCCAGTACATAGGTTTGAGCAATGGATGTGACGTCAATCTGCGTGTACGGCGTTTTGAGCCGGATGGAATTCGGGCTTAAGTCGAGTTTGTCCATGCCCACCCCGCTCAGCGCCGCCTGAATGATGGAAGATGCCAGCGGTTCGGCATCGCCTTGCTGAAAGTGCGTGATCCACAACTCCTTCAGGCCGGCATCGGTAATGTCATAGACGCCGCCGGTCAGTTCACTCAGGCGTCGAGCGTAATCGATGATGCGATATGTATCGGCCGAGATGGGGAAGCGGTATCCGAATCCGACCCGGTTAACGCGCGAGATTTCGCTCTTCGGATTGTAGATGTCGACCAGCTCATGTATTCGGTCCGCGGTGGCCCGCATGTTGGCTGTGGCAAGGCTCAGCACCTGCTCCTCGCCGGTCGGTACGCTGATGAAGGCGCGGGTGCCCATCAATGAAAACGAACGTGTGGCCAGGGTCGGGGCATCCTTGCACGAGACCAGCGGCATGGCCGTCAGGATGACTCCGATTCCAATTTGTTTGGCCCAATGACGCATTCAGGTGTCCAGCCGGTAGTAGTAACCCTCGATGAATATATGCGCCGGATTGACTCCGGAATTGGTCAGTATATTTTGCACGTCGTAGATCATCTCATAGGCTCCGCAGAGATAATAATGCGCATTCGGCCGGATGTCGAACGCTCCGCGGAGGAAGTCGGTTACGCGCCCTTGGTACCCGCATCCCGATTCTCCCGTGACACAGGGATGATAGCCATATCGCTCGAACTCATCCCGATAAAACAGATCCTCGGCCAATCGGACGCCGTGGATAAGGCTCAAATTCAGATGCGGGTACGTGCGGATATAGGCACGGCATGGGGCCACGCCGGTTCCCGTGGCGATAAAGACAATGGGCGCGCCGGGATCTCGGAGGGTGAACTGGCCAAATGGACCCGAAATGTTGATCGAGCTATCCGTGTGGAGGCAAACAAGTTGAGGTGTAAGCACTCCGTGAGGAATCAACC
>CAYRPR010000151.1:0-5851 GCA_964425945.1 uncultured Verrucomicrobiota bacterium
GCCGCCGAAGGACCGCGATATCGCGATGGTGTTCCAGAATTACGCGCTGTATCCACATATGTCCGTGTACAAGAACATGGCGTTCGGCCTGAAACTGCGCAAGTACCCCAAGGCCGAAATCGACGCGCGGGTCCGCGAAGCCGCCGATATCCTCGGCATTCACGAGTTGTTGGAGCGCAAGCCGAAGGAACTCTCCGGCGGACAACGTCAGCGCGTGGCCGTCGGCCGCGCCATCGTGCGCAAACCCAAGGCCTTCCTGTTCGACGAACCGCTGTCCAATCTCGACGCCAAAATGCGCGTCCAGATGCGCACCGAGATCAGCAAACTCCACACGCGCCTCTCGTCCACGATGATCTACGTCACGCATGACCAGGTGGAAGCCATGACTATGGGCGACCGGATCGTCGTGATGAAAGACGGGTTGATCCAGCAGGTCGCGCCGCCGCTGGAATTGTATAACCATCCCGCCAATCAGTTTGTCGCCGGCTTCATCGGCAGTCCTCCCATGAATTTCTTTCCCGGCAAGATGGAGCAAAAGAGCGGCGGGATCGCCTTCAACGAAGGCGCCTTCTCGGTCGTTGTCGAGGATGCCCATGCGGCCAAACTCAAGGGGTACGTCGGCAAGAGCGTCGTGTTCGGTATCCGGCCGGAGGACATTACCGAAGTGCTGTATGTCACGAATCCCAACCCGCACCACCAGGTGAAAGCCCGGGTGGAAGTGGTCGAACCCATGGGCGCGGAGGTGTACCTGTACCTGAACACCGGCCGCACCAACTTCATCGCCCGGGTCGACAAGCACGACAAGGCCAATGTCAATCAGGAGCTGACGATGGTGCTGAACATGAAGAAAGCCCACTTCTTCGATGCCGACAGCGGATCGACCATCGCCTGACCGCCTCCGCGCGGCCGCCGCGCCCGCCGGGTCAACCCGCGCTGAATCATATGGACTTCGTAACACTCATCAAAATGGCCGGCCAGTTCATCCTCGCGGTCGCCATGACCTTCGCCCTGCTGGCTCTGCTGACCAGTTTCCTCCGTTTTCAGTGGCTTCAGCACCGCCTGAAGACCCTGCCGCCGGAAGCGGTCGATCCCGAGAAACTGCTGAGCCTCCAGATCATTCAGCGCCTGAGCAAGGTCCAGCGGGGCTCATCGAGTTTCTGCGTCGGGCTGGTACGGCCGGCGGACTTTGACGCCACCCGCCGGCAACATGGCGAGGCCATCGCCGGCGAGATCGCCACGGCCATCGAGCAGCAACTGCGGAATTCCATTCGCAAGGGCGATTACCTCGTCCGATACAAGGACGATATGCTGGGCATCGTGGCCGATATCGAACGGACCAAGGTATCCATCATGGCCCGCCGGATCGTCCAGACCCTCTCCACCACGACCTACCGATGCTCAAACGGGCTGGCCATCCGCGTGCCGGTGCACGCCGGCTTCTCCACCTTTCCCGACGACGAGGAGAGCGCCCAGCCGCTGATCGACCAAGCCGAGCAGTCGTTACGCGCGGCGACGGCGAGCGGAACGAACCAGTTCCGCCTCACGCCCGATCGCCCGGCGCCGGACGCGGCAACCGGCGCCGCCGATCCGGCGGAACAGGATGCGCGCGACATCCTCGACGAATTGACCGGCGTACTGAGCGAACGCCATATGAGCACGGCCATGCAGAAGTATGTCGCCCGCCACCGCAAGGAACATCACCCCGTATCGGTGATCTATCTGTCCGTCGACTATTTCAGCCAATACGTCGATCACTACGGCCAACAGGCATCGGATATGATCCTGAAAGGCCTGGCGATGCTGTTGACGGAACGGACACGCGAAACCGATCTGATCGCCCGGTCAGGCGCGTCTGGCTTCCTCCTCACGCTCAATGCCGGTCCCCGCAACGCGCTCGGTGTGGCGCAGCGGATCATATCGGACGTGAAAAAACTCCCGATCCGCATCCCGAGCACCAGCCTGCGCATTACCGTCAGCGCGGGGGTCGCCTCCGCGCCGGAACACGGCAACGGGGCGCGGCACCTCTACGAGGCCTCGCGCATCGCCCTGCATGGCGCCCAGGACAAGGGCAAGAGCATGGCCCTGGTGTACCACGCGCAGATGCGTAAGGAACGTCCCCGGGAAAGACCGGTCGACACGTTCTGATCCGTTCGAGCCGCTTGCAGGCCCCTTGCGATTGTCCGGCGGGTGCTCTATGATGTCCCCTGATGAATGAGACGTCTCCACTGCAACTGGGCGTAAATATCGATCACGTCGCCACCCTGCGCCAGGCGCGCGGCACGCCGTATCCGTCACCGCTCGAGGCGGCGCACCGCGCCGTGCGCGCGGGAGCCCACAGCATCACCGTCCACCTGCGCGAAGACCGCCGCCACATCCAGGACGCGGACGTGCGCGCTCTGCGCGAACAACTGACCGTCCCCCTGAACCTGGAAATGGCCAATGCGCCGGAGATCGTGCGCATCGCCCTGGAATGGAAGCCCGACGACGTGTGCCTCGTCCCGGAACGGCGGGCGGAACTGACGACCGAAGGCGGGCTGGACGCCGCAGGCAGGTTGGAGCCATTGCGCCCCACCGTGGAGGCCCTGCGCGAAGCCGGCATCGCCGTGAGCCTGTTCATCGAAGCGGACGAGCGGCAGATCGACGCCGCCTGTGAACTCGGGGCGCCGGTGATCGAACTGCATACCGGCACCTACTGCGACGCGAAGGGCTCGGCGGCCGACGCGGAACGGCGGCGCCTGGTGCGCGGGGCCGAGCAGGCCCACGCGCGCGGGCTCAAGGTCAACGCCGGGCACGGCATCAATCTGGACAATATAGCCGGCATCCTGACGATCCCGCATCTCGCGGTACTCAACATCGGACACAGCATCATCGCGCGCGCGGTGTTCGTCGGGCTGGAGGAAGCCGTACGTGAAATGCTCCGGGCCATGCGCCCCTATCCGCCGGGACCTTCATGAGCCGTGAGCCGACATATCCGGCCTCCGTGCTCGGAATGGGGATCGATCTCGTCGAGACCGATCGACTGGAGAAGATGCTCGATCGGTGGGGCGACCACTTCAAACTGAAGGTGTTCCGCGACGAAGAGCGGAGTTACTGTGACGGCAAGGCGGAACCGTGGCGCCATTATGCCGGGCGATTCGCCGTCAAGGAGGCCGTCAGCAAGGCCTTCGGCACCGGCATCGGGGAGCATATCGACTGGTTGGACATCGCGGTGCAGCGTAACCACGAAACCGGCGCCCCATCCGTGCGCTTGAGCGACAAGGCGCAGGCCCTGGCGGAGCGGCGCGGCGTCCGCGAGATCATGGTCAGCATATCCCACACGCGTCATTACGCCGTGGCGCAGGCCATACTGATCGGAACGCCATGAGAACGGTCACCAGCGAACAGATGCGCGAACTCGACCGACGCACGATCGAGGAATACGGGACGCCCGGCGAGATACTCATGGAACGCGCCGGCATCGGCGTGGCGGATCACGTCGAGCGGTTAATCCGTTTCCGTGGCCTCGTTCGTCCCCGGGTGCGGTGCGTCGCCGGTCGCGGCAACAACGGCGGGGACGCGTCCGTCGTCGCCATCCAGCTTCACCGCCGTGGTATCGATGTGGATTTGCTGTTGGCCGGGTCGGCCGCCGATGTCAAAGGGGACGCACGAACCTACCTCGATCGCGCCCGGGCGGACGGAATAACCCTCCATGAACTGCCGAATGAGGCGGATTGGTCCCGCTTATCACCCTTCCCCCGCCCCGACATGGTCGTGGACGGCGTCCTCGGCACGGGTACATCCGGCGCACCCCGCGGAACGATACAAAAGGCCATTCAATACATCAATGGGCAGGCGGGGCGCGCCCTGGTCGTGTCCATCGACATTCCGTCCGGACTCAACGCCGACACCGGCGCGCCCGAGGAACCGACCGTGCGCGCCGATTGGACGGTCACAATGGGTCTGCCCAAACGGGGATTCACCGCGCTACCGGCGCTCGAATACATCGGCGCGGTCGACGTGGTGGATATCGGCATCCCCGCCGCGTATGTCGACGCACTGCCCGTGGACACAGCGGACCTGCTGCTGATTGATCGCGCCGATGCGGCGGCTTGGATGCCGCGTCGCGATCGCGACGCGCACAAAGGGCGGTTTGGGCACGTACTGTTGATCGGCGGCGCGCGCGGGTATTCCGGCGCGATTGTCCTGGCGGTCCGGGCGGCCCTGCGCTCGGGTGCGGGACTCGTATCGGCTCTCGTGCCGGACGAAATCGCGTCGCTCGTGGCCGGCGCCGTTCCGGAGGCGATGATCCATCAAGCGCCCGCCACGGATGACGGATCGCTCTCCGTCGAACTCTGGGGCGACTGGCGCGCCCGGTTGAAGCAATTTGACGCGATCCTCGCCGGCCCCGGCATGACACGGCATGCGGATACCCTCCTCCTCATGCGCCAGCTTATTCGCGATTGTCCCGTTCCGCTGATTCTCGATGCCGATGCCATCAGCGTCTTTGCCAACCAACCCCACTGGATGGAGAAAGCGGATTGCCCGCTGATCCTCACTCCGCATCCGGGCGAACTCGGTTTGCTGCTCGGAAAGAACGTGAAGGAAATACAGGGCGATCGCGCCGGCGCGGCACTCGCCACAGCCGAACAAACCCAATCGATCACGATACTGAAAGGCGCGGGCACGGTGGTCGCGCAGGCGGGACAACCCGTGCATCTCAATCTCACCGGCAACCCCGGTATGGCGACCGGCGGAAGCGGAGACGTGCTCGCCGGATTATTAACAGGTCTGGCCGGTCAGAAAGTGGAGCCCTTCGACGCCGCGCGTCTCGCGGTTTATCTCCATGGGAAAGCGGGAGATATAGCGGCTTGGAAATCTACCCAGGCGTCCCTGAACGCGGGTGATATCGTTGATTCGATCACGGACGCATTTCGCGCGATATCAGCCAGATAGCTATCTCCCCATCCCGACCTTACAGCCGCGCGGTTTTCAACAATTATCAACAGGGCGGCCGATTGTCCCCGGCCCCGCCCACTCCGCGTAGCGTAACTCTCTCATTGACAGCATATTGCCATCAATACCCAAGCGCCTTAGTCGTTATTAGGGTCGGAAGGCTTACGGAAGTTCTGAACAGCTTATCAATCGGTCGTGGAATCCCCCATGAAAATGGGGTTCATCTCAGACTTTGCGCAAGGCGGGTGCGTGGCGCCCTACAAATGACGCCATCCGGTCCATCGCGATTTTGATCTCATCCAGCGAGGTCGCATAGGAACACCGGATATGGCCCTCGCCGCATGCGCCGAACGCCGATCCGGGGACCACGGCGACTTTGTGATCCTCGAGCAACTGCAAGGCGAACTCACGCGACGATAACCCGGTATCGCCGATCCAAGGGAAGGCATAGAACGCGCCGCGCGGCTGGACGCAGGGCAAGCCCATGTCCTTAAACGAGCTGAAGACATAGTTGCGCCGTTTCAGGTATTCCGACCGCATCTCGGCCACATCCGCGTCCGGTTGGGCGAGCGCCTCCACGGCCGCCTCCTGACTCAGAATCGGCGCGCACAACATCGTGTACTGATGAATCTTCATCATCGCATCGGTCAGATCCGGCGGCGCGCAGGCGTACCCGATGCGAAAACCCGTCATCGCCCAGGCCTTCGAGAAGCCGTGCAGAAAGATCGTGCGCTCCTTCATCCCGGGTATCGACGCGATGCTGAGGTGCGGCTCCTCGTAGCTCAACTCGGCGTAAATCTCGTCGGCAATGACGATCAGGTCATGCGCGACGGCAAAACGGGCGATGTCCTCCACCTCATGACGGATCAATGCCGCGCCGGTCGGATTGTTCGGATAGTTCAGTATCAGCAACCGCGTG
>CAYRPR010000152.1:0-3412 GCA_964425945.1 uncultured Verrucomicrobiota bacterium
CTAAGGTTGCTTTCCGTATGGCTGGGCGTCCTATACAACGTGCAAGGCATGGAGATGGAGACTAACGGCGTGCCAGTGGCTCCGATACAAGCCGCGGCCTATGGCGAATGGCCCCGGGCCTACCGGCTGTCCAACGGCACGGTCGAAGCGGTGGTCGTCCCCGAGACCGGTCGCATTCTGCACCTCGGCTTCGCGGGCCGAAGCAACCTGCTCCGCGTGAGACCCCGGGCCGAGGCCGAACCGAAGGAGCCCGGAGCGTGGCACAACGCCGGCGGCGACTGGATCTGGCCGGCGGCGCAATCGCGCTGGCCGTCGTTCCAGGGAACGGACTGGCCCCCCTCGCCCCTGCTGGACGGCCGTCCATGGACCGGACGCGCGTGGCGCAGCACGGATGGCGGACAACATTGCATGATGGAGCAGGAATACGGCGCGCCGCTGAATATCCGCGTGAGCCGGACCATCAGCGTGGCCGGAACGTCCGCCGTCGTAACCGTCCGCCAACGCATCGAGCAATTGGAGCCGGCCACCGTCCCCGTTACGCTCTGGAACGTCACGCAGATCGCGGATGTGGACGCTATCGTCCTGCCAGTGGAAACCCACTCCGCCTTTCCCGGCGGCATCAAGGTGTTTCCGTTCGGCGAACCGGCGGTGGATCAGGTGGCCGCATGCGGCGACATCGTCGTCTATGACGCCGCGCTCGGCGGCGAGCATAAGCTGGGTTCCGATTCGCCTCGCGCGTGGGTGGCCGCCCGCCGCGGAGATACGGTCGTCCTGGCCCGCACTCAGGCGCGGGCGGATGTAACCGGCGATTATCCGGACGGCGGGTGCACCGTCGAATTCTATTCCCATCGGGGACTGGGCTATGCCGAGATCGAGACGCTCACCGTCGAGCGCATCCTGCAACCCGGCGAAACCATCGATCGCATGCAACGGCTCGAACTCCACCGGGTGTCGCCGGATGACGCCCCCTGCGATCTGGCGGATCACCTGCGGACATGGCTGGGCGAAGCGGTTGCCCCTCCGGCGGCGCCCGCCGGGGATTCGATCGTCGCTCCGGTGCCGTAGTTCAGCGCAGGTACACCACGGAACCGACGGTCGGGTTCTTCTCGCCGGATACGGACTCGCAGTAGGCAAACTTCTCCTGCACGCTGACGACGCGCAGGCGGCCGATCTCCATGCCTTCCTCGATGCCGAGAATGGCGCCGGACATCGGGTCGATGATCTGCTCGCCTTCCGTGCGCAGGACCATCTCCTGCCCCGTGGCGACGCCGAATTCACTGCCGCGATTGATCAGAATCTGCCCGTTGGCCGCGACGCGGATGACGTTGCCCTCGAATGGCATATCTTCCATCTTCTTGGCGATGAACGCCGCGGCGGCATTGATGCAATCCTGCGCGGCTTCCCCGAGCGGCGTCTTCTCGAAGCCGCCCAGTTCCGTGCCGAGACGGCCCCGGCTCAGCCCAACGCGCAACGCCGTCCGGCCCGCGCGCCCGACCACGCGCTCCTGCGCGACAATCTCGCCCGTGGAGGAATCGATCAGCTTCACGATCACCGTGACCTGCGCTTCCTGCCGTCCGCCGCCGACGCGCACGCCGGCGAAACCGATGCCGCCGTCCTTTCCGGAAGCGGACTCCTCGACTTCCGTCACGGCGCCCGTGGCGATGTACTTGGCCGGACGAAGCACACCGGTCTGCGCCACCTGCTTCGCTTGCGCCATGCGCCCGCTCGCCGCGAGGTCCTGCTCCGCGATGACCGTGCCCAGGTTCTGGCGATCCACCAGCACAAACCGTTCGGTGTCCGCCAACGCCGATTCCAGCATGATGGACATATTCTTGCCGAGCTCCCAGTGCCCCCGCCATCCGGCCTGGTTCTCGAAATCAGTTACCCCGATGGCATGCTTGAGCCCCTTGTATTCGCCCAGCCCCGGGTCGGATTTGCCGGACGTCACCTTGGTCCGTTGCGCCAGCGCGTCCACGGACAGCGACCCCATCAACACGGCCACACTCAAACCGACGATCATCGAACGCTTCATTCTGCACTCCTCATGGATTGTTTGTGATTGCCCGCCTCCCGAAAAGACGATCTTGAGAGATAGCGGATCGCCCCGCCGGATTCAAGGTTCTTTACCATCGATGAAAAAAACGTTGTATTTCCCATGGAAACCGGCATAGTACCGTCAGCTAGCCAGAGAAGATGCCTGCGGTAAGTGAGTGGATACTGTCTGTTGCCATACAGCCATGGCAGTACAACGCCCGAACGAATCGGGCGCTTAAGCGTAGCCTTCGAAGAGCGGCGGAAAGAGAAGAGAGAGGTAACAGACATGGGATCCAAACTATACGTCGGCAATCTGTCCTACAGCACCACGGAAGATGACCTGCGCTCCGCTTTTGAAGAGGCCGGGTCGGTCCGCAGTTGCGATCTGATCCTGGACAAGTTCACGAGCAAGTCCCGCGGCTTCGCGTTCGTGGAGATGGGGTCGGATGAGGACGCACAGAAGGCCATCGAACTGATGAACGGCAAGGACCTGGACGGACGCGCCCGCGTATGCGATGAAGCCCGTCCCCGTGAAGAGCGCGCTCCGCGCGGCTTCGGCGGTGGCGGCGGCGGATACGGCGACGGCGGCGGCCGGGGCGGCTACTCCGGTGGCGGCGGCGGAAAGGGCAGCCGGCGCGGCATCCGCAACGAGCGTCGCGGCGGCAACGATCGCTGGTAATTGACGCCTGAAGGATTCAAACGGACCGCATCCCCCGGGGTGCGGTCCGTTTTTATTTTCCGGCCCGGCACAATCGCCCGGCGGGGGCGCCGGGCCTGCAATCCACGTCCCGTCATCGCGCTGTAGGCCGCGCGCCCTCGCGCGGCGGATAGAGCTCCATAAGCGCCGGTGTAAAATCCTCCAGACGCCTCACCGTGTCGCGCAGACGCTGCGCGCCGTGGCCGATCGCCACCAGCGGAACCGGATTCCTCGTATGAAGCCGGTGCGTGGCATCCTCGACATTGCCATGATCGCTGATCATGACGAACAGGTGCCCGTCATCGTCCGGAAATCCCAGCAACCCGTCGAGGAACCGGTCCAGCCTGTTCAGCACGCGGTGTACGTCGTCTTCCGTGCCCTTGTGCGCCATCAAGTCGGTCTGGAAATACTCGAACATCGTGAAGTCGTACGCGCGGCCGATCCGCAACAGGTGTCGGGCGGCCTCTTCCGGCTCCACAAACGGGCCCGTGTAGCCGCGCGCGGCCAACTGCTCGCGCGTAATGTCCTGATAAACCGCGTTGCCCTCGATCAGGTCGAAGCGCGGCATGTCGCCGAAGGCCGCGCGCAGGTGCGCGGCCAGCGAGTGGTCGCGCTCCACGGCCACGACGCGATGCGCCTTGCGCAGCAACTCCGAGGTCAGGATGCCCAGCCCGGGGCCAA
>CAYRPR010000152.1:3422-5847 GCA_964425945.1 uncultured Verrucomicrobiota bacterium
TCAGGTCCTCGCCGGTTCGCACCCGCCCGAACGCGTGCAGGGAGGAAACCGTGGTCACCGATAAGCGGCGCCGCCGGGTAAGCTCATCCAGATCCTGGATGTAATAGGCGTTCGCAAACGTGCTCCGGTAGCCTCGCTGTTTCAGCTGGAGGAAGATATTGTGCTGGCGGATCACGGGACGCAGCGTCGGACCGGGATAGCCTTCGACGTGACGCCCCATGATCTTCGCCGCGTTAACCCCGGTCAGCAGGGTCGCCTGCCCCGTAGCGCTCTGCGGCAGGCCGGGCACGTCGAGCAATGCATCCACCCGCACCGCCTCCCCCTCCAGCAGGGACGCCAGCCGGGGTGAATACCCCCGGAAAACGGGATTCGTGGACGGGTCGGTCGCGCCGATGCCCAATCCATCCACAAATAGAAATAGCGTCCTGGGAGCCGAACCGCTCATAGTCTCCACCGATTGTAATACCCTATTGCCCATGGCGGGATTAGCCAGTAACGTCGCCCGCAGGCTATGCTTATTCAATGGTGCAAGTCTCAATCCTGATTATTTCCCACAAAGTATTGACTTGTGCAATAATTGCATTAATATCTATCGGAATAACGTAGATTAGGCGATTCATATGATATCCAACAAATGTAACTATGCGTTGCGCGCCATGCTTGAGTTGGCCAAGCGTGAGGGGCGAGGTCCGGTCACGATCATGGACATCGCCGAGGCGCAGAACATACCGGCCCGGTTTCTCGAGGCCATCCTCCGCCAGTTGAAGCAGGCCGGCCTGACGGAATCCATCCGGGGCAAGAAGGGCGGATATGTCCTTTCTCGCTCATCGCGCGAGATCTCGATGGGCGAAGTCATCCGTCTGATCGAGGGTCCCTTTTTCGCCGGTGAATGGACCGCCACGCAAGGCGGCGTCGGACGGGCGGACGTGTTTACCGACATCTGGATTCGCGCGGACGAATCACTCGCCCAGGTATACGATGCCGTCTCCTTCCGCGAACTGGCCGCGCGCGACAACGAACTCGCCAGCCGGTTCGTGGCCAACTACACCATTTAACCCCGGCAAACCCGATGAGCGCGTCCGACACACAGAACAGCATCTGGCATGGCGTTGATCTCGCCGATCCGGTCGCGGTCCTGCGCCGCGCGCTGGAACGGTTCCATCCGCGCATCGCGCTGGCCTCCAGCTTCGGTCTGGAGGATGTGGCGCTCATCCACATGCTGGTCCAATTGCGTCCCGACGCGCGCGTGTTCGCGCTCGATACCGGCCGGCTCAACGAAGAGACCTACGAATGCGCCGACCGGATCGCCCACCGGTACGGGATCCATATCGAATGGTATTTCCCGCGCACCGACGACGTGCAGAAACTGGAGCGGGCGAAGGGCCTGTTCTCGTTCCGCGAGAGTGTCGAGAACCGCCTGGAATGCTGCGGCATCCGCAAGGTGGAACCCCTCAATCGCGCCCTGGCCGATCTGGACGCCTGGATCACGGGACAGCGCCGCGAACAGAGCGTCACACGCCGTACGCTGGATATCGTCGAAACGGATGCGTCGCATCACGATATCGTCAAGATCAACCCGCTGGCCCGGTGGACATGGGAGGAGGTCCGGGCCTATGTACGCGAGCACGATGTGCCGTACAACCGGCTGCACGACGAGGGCTATCCCTCCATCGGATGCGCGCCCTGCACCCGGGCCATCCAACCCGGCGAGGATCAGCGCGCCGGGCGCTGGTGGTGGGAACATCCCGAGCACAAGGAATGCGGACTGCACCTGCCGCGCCGGGGTGAATCATGATTACGTACAATTTCACGCATCTCCAGGCGCTGGAAACGGAGGCGGTCCGTGTCCTGCGCGAAGTCGCCGCCGAATTCGAGCGGCCGGTCCTGCTCTTCTCCGGCGGCAAGGATTCGGTCTGCCTGCTGCGGCTGGCCGAAAAGGCGTTCAGCCCGGCCAAATTCCCCTTTCCGCTGCTGAACATCGACACGGGTCACAACTTCCCGGAACTGAACGAATTTCGCGACCGGCGCGCGTCGGAGCTGGGCGCCAAACTGATCGTGCGCACCGTGGAGGACGCCATCCGGCGCGGCATCGCGCGGGAGGTACCCGGCGAAACCAGCCGCAACCGACTGCAGACCCCCACCCTGCTCGCGGCTATTGAGGAATTCCGCTTCGACGCCGCCATCGGCGGCGCGCGACGCGACGAGGAGAAATCCCGCGCGAAGGAACGCTTCTTCTCGTTCCGCGACGCCTTCGGCCAGTGGGACCCGAAGAACCAGCGTCCGGAATTGTGGAATATGTACAATGCGCGGATCCATCCCGGGGAACACATGCGCGTGTTCCCGCTGAGCAACTGGACCGAAATGGACGTCTGGGAGTATATCGCCCAGGAGAACCTGTCCCTGCCCTCCATCTATTTCAAGCATC
>CAYRPR010000153.1:0-5835 GCA_964425945.1 uncultured Verrucomicrobiota bacterium
CCGATGTCGCCATTCTCGGCATCGGCCGCGGCTCGATACAGCCCGTTCATATCGACGGCGAATTCAAGCCGCGGCTCATTCTGCCGCTCTCGTTGTCGTACGATCATCGCTTGATCGACGGAGCCGACGGCGCGCGCTTCCTGAAATGGATCGCGGATGCCATTAATGAACCGCTGTTATTGGCGATGGAGGGGTAAGAGAGTGTTCAGTGTTCGGTGTTCAGGGAAGACGCAGATTTCCAATCATTGGAACTTTTCCCAATCACTGGAATACCTGAACACTGAACACCGAACACTGAAACCTTATGAGTGAAAAACAATCCAACGGCTCTCTGGTGGTCCTCGGCGCCGGTCCCGCCGGTTATCCCGCGGCGTTCTATGCCGCGGATCACGGCATGGACGTGACATTGATTGACGACAACATCAATCCGGGTGGCGTTTGCCTGTACAAAGGTTGTATTCCGTCGAAGGCCCTGCTCCATCTCGCCAAGCTTATAAACGAAACCGAGGAATCCGCCGAGATGGGCGTGACCTTCGCCAAGCCCAGGATCGATGTCGATCAGGTTCGTAAATGGAAACAGAGCGTCGTGGACCGCCTGACCGGCGGCGTCGGCCAACTCGCCAAACTGCGCAAGGTGCGTTTCATTCAGGGCCGCGGAACTTTCCTGGACAATAAGACGATCGAGATCACGAAGACGGACGGCGGGAAAGAGAAGGTCGCGTTTGAAAAGGCCATCATCGCCACCGGGTCACGGCCGACGAAGATTCCCAAGGTGTCGATCGATTCACCCCGCGTGCTCGATTCCACCTCCGCCCTGGAGATCCAGAGCATCCCGGAAACCCTGCTTGTAATCGGGGGCGGTTACATTGGACTCGAGATGGGCACCGTGTACGCCGCGTTGGGATCTAAGGTGGACGTGATTGAGATGCTCGACGGTTTACTTCCCGGCGCGGATCGCGATCTGGTAACGCCCTTGGCGAAGCGGCTGGAAAAGAAGTTCGGCTCGATCATGCTCTCTTCCAAGGTTCTGAGCGTCAAGGAAGACGGTAAAGGCCTGCGCGTGACCATTCAGACCAAGGACGGGAAAGAGGAAGAGAAGGTGTACGACAAGATCCTCGTGTCCGTTGGTCGTCGTCCCAACTCCGAGAATCTGGGGCTTGAGAAAACAAAGGTGAAAGTCACCGATAAGGGATTCATCGAGATCGATGCCCAGCGCCGTACGGCCGAACCGAACATTTTCGCGGTGGGCGACATCGCCGGCGAGCCGATGCTGGCCCACAAGGGCACGCACGAGGCGATCGCCGCCGTCGAAGCGATCATGGGCAAGAAGACGATCTTTGAGCCGCGCGCAATTCCGGCGGTCGTATTTACCGATCCGGAGATCGCCTGGTGCGGTTTGACCGAAACCGAGGCCAAGCGGGACAAGCTCGATGTTAAAGTGTCCCGCTTTGCGTGGGCCGCTTCGGGTCGGGCGATCACGCTGGAGCGCACGGAAGGCGTAACCAAGATTATCACGGACAGCAGGACCGAGCGCGTGCTGGGTGTCGGCATTTGCGGCGCGGGCGCGGGTGAGTTGATCGCGGAAGGCGCGCTGGCCATTGAAATGGGCGCGACCGCCGCCGATCTCAAGCTGACCATCCACCCCCACCCGACCCTGTCGGAAACCATCATGGAATCCGCCGAAGCCTTCTACGGCAACGCCATCCACGCAATCAAGCGGAAGGGATGAGCAAGGCCGGCTGAACCAGTCCTCATCACGTGGCATGGATTGCGCTGGAAGCCATGGCCCAATGTGGGAGCCGCCTTGGCGCGGCGACGGAATGGCGACTGCCCCCCGTGCCACGTGGATCGCAACTCCTTGTCGTGGGCGCCTATTCCAACCGCGTCAGTTCATCGTAGATGCGCCGGGCGACTTGGCGGCGGCCTTCGAGGGTGAAATGAATGCCGTCGGCCATGAAATAGGACGACCGGTCGGGATCGCCCTCGAATTCGGCGGCCAGATCGATCAGCGTCGCGCCCGTGTCCCGCGCGACGACACGAGTCAGATCGACGTACAAATCGTGGCGTTCCAGAACCTCCTCCGGCGTTATGCCTGAACGCTCGGCCACAATGGAATGCAGGGTTTCCGCCCGCGGGGCGGTCAACAACATGGGTGTCGTCCCCGTCTCCCGGATATCCTCGACCAGTTGCGTCAGGGTCCGACGATACTCGCCCGGATCCACACGTAGACCTTGCGGTGGCCCCTCATCCCCTGAAGCGCCGTGAAGACCGACGGCCCACTGATAGAACCGTTTCTCACTCAAGCCCTGCAGGAACTGATGATGAAGCAGATTCCGTGCGGACGCGATACGAACGGAATCGGGTGTATCCGCTGTCCAGTGGTCATTCCAGCCGTAATAGATGGTCACCACATCGGGATCGAGGTCGCGCGTCGTCTTTCCAAACAACCTCTGTCCCTGCACCACGGTATAACCGTGTACGGCGTTGTGAAAGGACTCCCAATCCCGGTTGTCCGGCGGTGATTGCGACAGCAACTCGTTCAGAATGGTGGAATATGGCGGGATACCGTCCGCCGTACAGGAATCGCCCAGACAAATCACGCGCACCGCGCCCGGACGCTTGACCGGGTCCACATCCCGTTCGGGAAACCCCAGCGAGTTGATCGTCTGCCGATTGATCGTGCCGCCGGGCCTGAAACGGAATAGCAAATCGCGATCGGCGACAAAGGGCGAATCTTCCGCTTCTTCCCGGTACTCTGCGCCCCGCACCAGAATCGGCGGCATAGGCTTGCCGATGCCGAGCAGTGCCATCGTCCCCTCGATCAGGAGCAGGCAGATAAAGGCGGACGCTCCAGCCAGCAACAGTTTCTGCGTCGTGAGCGCCAGGAGCAGGGACCTCCTCGGGGCCGCAAAACGCCTCAGGCCGCCCCAGACAGCCAGCAGGAAGATGAGGGCCACAAAGGGTCGAATCCCCCAGCTCGCCCGGAGTTCGATCCCGGGCAAATGGATTTCAATGCGACCGGCGAGCCAGAGCAGAGGGATCAGCAACAAAGCGGCCAAAATGAGCACTTCAATGAAGCCCAGCACCCACATCCATCCTGTGCGTACCGCTGTCATGGCGGTCAGCGTGCCAGAGGCGCCAGGATGGGTCAAGCAACGGGATCAGAATAGCAGGCCGATGTTGATCGCCACGCCGCTGAGATCGACGCGTGGTTTATCCAGATCGGCGCCACGATACAGGACCTCGCCGAATACGGATGTCCCGCCCTGGACGGACAGCTCCACCCGTCCGCCCGCGTACCATCCGAACTCGTTGTCCGAGGTGGACCCATCGGCATCCAGGAAGTAGTAGCTGCCGCCACCCACCCCGGAGAGACGCAGGGCGTTTGCACGATTCAAACGGAGCGCGAGACCGAAGTCCAGCGGACTGGCGCGCAGATTGCGCGCCGCGGATCGTTCATGGAACGTGCCGCGGAATTCGATTGGAAGCGTCACGGGCAGCAGGAGGACACCGACACCCAGGGCCTCATCGCCATCCCGTTGATTCCAGTAACTGCCCAGCACCCCCACATCCAATCCCCGGGCGGACGGCACCCCCGCAATCAACAGTCCAAGCAGTACAACAAGATACTTGTTCATATGCTCCTCCCTTCTGTTGATACCCATTGGTAAACTATACCCGGTTTCCCGCATTTGTTGAGCGGAATCGATCGGTCCGGTTCTAACGGCGGCGTTTCTCGGCGGGCATGACCATCAGTCGATAGTGGCGCAAGGTTCCGGGCACGATTTCGTCGGTGTACTCGATCACGCCGCCGGTGCCGCGGATATTCGATGCGCCCGGCAAGGGGCGCCATTCCGCGCCCACCTTCCGCCCTTCGGCATACAGAACGGTGTAGCGCTCGTTTGGATTGGACGGCCAACTAAGGATCGCCTGGCTCTCCGCTCGCGACACGATCAGGGTGGGTACATTCTCGCGCTCCGCACGCCCGCCCGTCGACGTGGCACAGCCCGCGCAGACAGCCGAGGCGCAGAGCAGGAGGATCTGCGCCATATTACTTAATCGTCGAGGGATCATCCTCAATCGCCGGAGCGACCTCATCGATCGGTTCGGGTTCCTGTATGACGGCTTGCGGCACAGGCATCGGCTGCGGCTCAGGTTCCATCACCGGTTCGGGCGTCACCGGTTTGGGCATGGGCTCCACGCGAGTCGGTGTCGGCATGCCCTCCATCTGGCGACGGCGCATCTCCGTGGCGTGATCGTACCATGACATGGTGGACCGCTCGGCGTGGAGATCTTCGATCTCCATATTGTACCGTCGCGCAAACCAGCGCCACTCGCGCGGGGAGAATTCAAACGTGCGGCCAAGCGTGTTGAGCACCTCGTCGCTGTTCATATACGGTACGTTCATGACACGACCGCCCCACCCGGATGCCTCCACCAGCGATGAGGGAACGGTCGCGGCGTCTCCGATGATGATGACTTGTGTCGGCTCGGCCCGAAGGAATTCCCCGCCGCGGTAATCATCGAACGAGACATGAATCCAGTGTTGGCCGCTCCAGGCGAAGATGCCGGGTTCCGGCGTCGTCGCGTCGCCTCGATAGGAGACCAGTATGATCGGTCGCTTTTCGATCAGGTCAAAAGCGACCTGCAGGAGGTTGTACCGTTCCGGCACCACCAGCAGGGTCAGATCGGCCGCTCGGCCGGTGCCGGCGAGGCTTAATTGCGCCATGACCAACAGGGTGAAAACGTGAACCCGGTATTTCATCACAGAATCCTTTCCAAACTATTTTTATATAGTAGCACTGAACGGCATCATACTGCAAGCGCCAGTCTGAAGATATGGAGGGCGCTGCTCCGTCAGCGCCGCGCTTACGAACGGATGCCGGCGGCGATTCCAACCGGGTGGAGAAATATGCCACTTGGCCTCACTGTCGCGCCGCTTCCAACTGTTCGCGCAGTTGCTCGGGCGTTACGGCCGGTTCCCGGCAGGCGAAATGCGAGCACACATAGGCCGTCGCCCCGCTTTTCAGCCGTCGTTTGCCTTCGAGCAGGGGTATCTCGATGGCATCCGAGCCCCGCCCGGCCGCCAGCGCCACGACCTTGTTGGGTGCATAGGTCTGACGAACAGCGTCCAGCAGGGCCCGCGTGGCGGGATCTTCGGATTCGCCCGCTAAAGCGATTTCGCAGCGGGGGCTCAGATGAAAATCCAGTCCGCACAGCATATTCAGCATCCCGCGCGACATCCGTTGCATGATGGGCTGATAACAGCGCAAGATGGCTTCCGCCTTTTCCCGATAGTCCTGCCGATCCAAGAGGACGCCAAGGCGTTGCAGCGCCATGGCCGCCACGGAATTCCCCGACGGCTCGGATCCGTCATGGCCCGGCTTGCCGCGCGCGAGCAGGTGCGTGTGTTGCTCGGACGTGAAATAGAAGTTGCCCGCCTCCGGATCCCAGAACAGATCCGTCATGCGGTCCACCAAGCGGCTCGCAAGCGCCAGCCATTCGGAACGGAACGTTGTCTCATACAGATCGACGAGCCCGTGCGTGAAACAAGCGTAATCATCGAGATACGCCGGCTGGGATATATTGCCGGCCCGATAAACCCGGAACAGATATCCATCACGCATCATCGCGTCACAGATGAACGTCGCCGCCGCAACAGCGGCGTCGCTGTATCGCGTATCCCGCAGGACCTGTGCGCCGCGGGCCAGCGCGGTGATCATCAATCCGTTCCACGACACGATCACTTTGTCATCCTTATGCGGTCGCACCTGTTTGCCGCGTACCGCCAGCAGTTTCTCCTTCGCGCCGGATATTCTGTGTTCCAAGTCCGAG
>CAYRPR010000154.1:0-5835 GCA_964425945.1 uncultured Verrucomicrobiota bacterium
GGATACGCCGGAAGAATATCAGCGTATCCGGTCGCGCATGACAGGATGATGTTGAGTCGAGATGGCTTGCCGATTATGATGCCGACATGAAGAAAATGCGAAACGTCCTGGGCGGAACGCTCATACCATGCAGTACGAATCCGATGACCGGATTCTATCGATCGGGATCCTGCGAAAGTGATTCCGACGATGAGGGGTGTCACGCTGTGTGCGCAGAGATGACGGAGGCATTTCTGGCTTTCACCGCGTCGCTCGGTAATGACCTTAGTACGCCTCATCCGGAACACGGATTCCCCGGCTTGAAACCCGGCGACCGATGGTGCCTGTGCGCGGCCCGTTGGAAGGAGGCCTATGACGCCGGATGCGCGCCGCCGGTTATTCTCAAAGCCACGAGCGCGCGGGCGCTGACGGTCATTCCCCTGCAACAACTTCAGGAACACGCCACCGGGTGACCACGTTGGACGCGAGTTACTACATCCACACCATTGACCCCGTTATCGTTCATGTAGCGGGACCGTTGGCGATTCGTTGGTACGGCCTCGCGTATGTGGGCGGTTTCCTGGCCGCCTACTGGATGCTGATGCGATGGGCGCGTGCGAATGCGATCAGCCTGTCCGTCGAATCAGTGCAGGAGGTGGTATTCTACGCGTTGATCGGCGCGCTCGTCGGTGGGCGCCTGGGATACGTGCTGTTTTATGATTTTCCGGCCTGGCGCGCGGAGCCTCTACTGATCTTTCAGGTGTGGAAAGGCGGCATGGCCAGCCACGGCGGGATGGTTGGGTTCGCCCTCGCCATGTACTTCTACGCCCGTTGCGCCGGGATTCCGTTTCTGCATCTGACGGATTCCCTGGCCTGCGTCGCGCCCGTCGGACTCTTTCTCGGTCGTGTCGCTAACTTCATCAATGGGGAACTATGGGGGCGGGCAACGACGGTACGCTGGGCGGTGGTCTTTCCGCAGGAGGCGGGACTGTACCCGCCCATGCCCGGCCTCCGCGCGGAGGCCGCGGAACTCGTGCGCGCGGGCCTGCTCCACCCGCGTCATCCGTCACAACTCTACGAGGCCGCCCTGGAAGGGTTGCTCTTGCTTGCAATACTGCTGTATGCGCGGCGTACGGCATGGGCGCGCGTTCACGGGCGGTTGAGCGCGCTGTTCCTGCTGGTCTATGCCCCGGCGCGGTTTGTCGTCGAGTTCGTGCGGGAACCCGAGATCGTGCATTTCGGCTGGATGACGCAGGGGCAACTGCTGTCGCTCCTGCTCGTTATACCCGCTGTGATCGTCCTCCGGATCACAGCGCGCCGCGATTCCGCAGGTCGCGGATGACGGCGTAAATGTAAAGTACCAAGGCCGACAGCAGGGTCGGCGCGCCCAGAAACACGCCCACACCGACCGACCAGGACCGGAATCCGGTAAACAGGAAGGATGTGGTGCAGAGAAGGCCGAGCAGGGCCAGGATGACCGCCGTCCGCACGGTACGATTGGTTTTGGGATCATGCTGGCTCATCGTTGCACCATCGTCCGTTCAAGCGGGGTGGGGTGGGCCGGGCCGTGACAGGTGAAGCATCCCACGGAGTCGGCCAGGAACTCCCGGGAGAGCGCATGGTGACTCGGCACGGCATCGTACTTGGGCGTGCCGATGTGACATTCCAGGCAACTGATGTTCGGAAAACTGCCCTTGTAGGTGATCGGTTCCTCCCACGTGCCCGTCACATAGAGCAGCCAATGCCGGAACCCGTCCCGTTTGGCCTCCATCGTGCCGTGAATGCCATACGTGGTATGGCATGCGTAGCACTGGTCATACGGAATCCATCGGTTCTTAAAATGGCGGGCCGCCAGCGTGGCGCTATCCGGATCGAGCAGATCATCGACGAACGGATGCATGATGTGACACTGGTTGCAGGAGTTCACCTTCTTCGTTTCGTCCATGATCGTCGCGTGCGTCCCGAGGAGGGTCAGCGCGGGCAGAAACAGGATGCCCATGAACAACAACCAGTGATACGTTCCCAGCGCGAGCCGCTTGCGGAAGATGAACTCGGTGCCGAGCAATATCATGATGGCGAGGACCGCAGCGGCGACCCCGGCGTTGCGCATCATCTCACCGGCTGACACGCCGCGCTCGTCCAGCGCCCACACGGTCTGCGCGGAGGCGAGGAGCAGACCGATTACGATGCCTTTGTAATGGATACCGCGCATAATTTGAATTCCGGTTGTCGGGACGTCGGATCGTACGCGTCCATCGTGACCGCGTTGATAAGGCGGCGTCCCGAATGGAACGGGGCAAAGACCACTCCGGGTTTGACGTCGCTGGTCAGCCGGGCGACAAATACCGCTTCGCCGCGACGGCTGACGACCTTGACCGCATCCTCGTCGTGAATACCGGCCCGCTCGGCGTCCTTTGGATTGATTTGAATGAAATTGGGATCCACGTCCGCGAGCTGTGGAATCTTGCCGGTTACGGTCATGGTGTGCCAGTGCTCCAGCACGCGGCCCGTGGTCAGGATCAGCGGGAACTGTTCATCAACAGGATCCTTCGGCGATTCCTAGTCATGAATCCAGATTACGGCGCGGCGGTCGTCGCGCCCGTAGAAATCCAAGCGGCCTGAAGCCTGCGACAGCGGGTCCTCGCCGGGTACAAACCGGCGGCAGGTGCTGCCGTGTTGCTCGGTCGGTACGGGCCAGAGCAGGCCGCGCTCGCTCCTCAACCGGTCATACGTGATGCCCTCGAAATTGTACGTGGAATGACCGGATATCTTTCGCCACTCGTCCCAGATTCCCTCGGCCGTGCGCCCCGCGAAAAGCGATCCGTGTCCGAGTCGGTCCGCAAGATCCAGCAGGATGTCTAGATCCGACCTCGCCTCGCCGGGCGGATCGACCAGCTTGGGCACGAGATGATAGCGGCGTTCCGACTGGCTGAATACGCCCTCCTTCTCCGACCACATCGCCGCCGGCAACACGACCTCGGCATGTTCCGTCGTTTCGGTTGGATAGAACGCGTCGCAAGCGACCACGAAGGCATTGTCCATCGCCTCCCGGTACCGCTTGGCGTTGGGCATGGAATGACCGGGGTTGGTGCACATGATCAGCGCGCACTTCACATTGCCGCGCTCCATGGCCTGGAAAAGGTCGACCGCGCTGTGCCCGGGCGTTGGACTGATCCGCCCCTCCGGCACGTTCCAAAGCCGTTCCATTTCGCGGCGATGCTGCTCGTTTGCGACCACGCGGCCGTTGGGCAATGCGTGGGCGAGGGCGCCCGTATCCCGTACGCCGCCGCCCGCGTTCGGCTGGCCGGTCAGGGAGAACGGGGTCGCGCCCGGTCGCCCGATATGTCCGGTCAGCAGATGCATCGCGCTGACCAGCCGGTTGGCGGCCGTGCCCTGCGTCTGCTGGTTCAGCCCCATCGTCCACAACGACATCGTGGCGCCGGACGCGGCGAAGCGGTGTGCCGCCTCGCGAATGGCCGACGCGGTGACATCGCAAATCGGCGCGACCGCTTCGGGCGAGTATCCTTCGATATGCGCGGCGAAATCCTCGTATGTGGCTGGGCCATCGGCGCGACGGAACGACAGATAATTCCCGATCATGTCCCGGTCCACCAGATCGAGCCGGATAAATTCATGGATCATCGCGTTGTACAGCGCGACATCCGTACCCGGGCGGATGGCGAGATGCAGGTCGGCGCGCTTGGTGGTCTTTGTCTTGCGCGGATCGACGACGATGATGAACGTGGACGGACGACTGCGCTTGCGATCGAGTACGCGTTCCCACAGGACCGGATGACAGTCCGCCATGTTGGAGCCGGTGATAAAGAAACAATCGGCGTGATCCATATCCTCATAGCAACCCATCGGCTCGTCCTTGCCGAATACGGATATATAACCGGCCGCCGCCGAGGCCATGCAGAGGCGGGGATTGCCGTCCACGTTGTTGGTGCCGATGCCCGCCTTGAACAGCTTGTTTGCGACGTACGATTCCTGGGTGAACAGCTGACCGCTGCCGTAAAAGGCGACGCTGTCGGGGCCGTCCCGCTCGATCGAATCGTGAAACCGCGCGGCGACCAGTTCCATCGCCTCGTCCCAGGTCGCCTGCACGTGCTTTCCATTATGACGGATCATCGGATGCAGCGCCCGGTCGCGGACGTAGAGGATCTCGCGATTCAGGATGCCCTTGATGCAGAGTCGTCCGCGATTGTGCGCGTATTTGTCGCCCTTGACGTCAACCACACGGCCTTGATGCAGGCCGATCATGACGCCGCATCCGGTCCCGCAGAAGCGGCAAACGCCCTTGTGCCATTTCTCAACGGGGATCACCGGCTGGCGCTCCCACAGTTGGCCGCAACCGCACAGGGAGGTCGTGACGACGCCGCCCGCGGACAGGCCCATCAGCTTCAGCAGGTCGCGCCGCGTTAATCCGTTGTCTCTACGTGTGCTGGGCATGATGATTCGTTCCGACAATCGATAGTTCCGCGTGACCGCGCTTCAATGCCCCATCCGACAGAATCCGCGCGCGAAGGCCGCCGTGGCCCCGCAGGTAATTCTCCGCTCCATCGCCCACGGCGTTGTTCATCCAGTAGCAGGGCGTGCACTCCTGGATGCCTTCAAACGCCACGCCTTGCAGAGTGAAACGACGGCCGATCAGACTGTTCAGATCGATCCCCTCGATCAGGACATTGCGCCGCATCGCGGAGGGCGGACAATCCGGCACGGAGAGATCGCGGCGCATACGCTCGAACACGGCCCAGTCGAAGAAGGTGATCTGCCCTTTGTAGTCTTCCTTGTAATCGAGAAAACGGTCCTCCGCGATGCCACGCCCCGCGATACACCGAATGCGATCCTGCTCGACCATCGAATGCTGGTCAGGCGGCATGCCGTGATGGCCGAAGAAATTATGGCCCGGCGATATGAATATGTGCCTGATCGTCACGGAAGACATCCTGAACCCTTAAGGTTATATCATGGCAACCCTGTCCGCCTATTAGTGTATAATACTGTATTTCCCGATAATACTGCAAGATGGATTGATTCATAGGGACAGGTAAATAATGGTGAACCCATGCATAAACATGGCATGCGCATACCGTTGGATTACAATCAGGCCCCGGTGCTCCTCATCTGGGAAATCACCCGGGCCTGCGCATTGTCCTGCCGGCACTGCCGCGCCGAAGCGATTGACCGGCGCGATCCGCGCGAACTGACGCTGGATGAGGGCAAGCGGCTGATCGACGATGTGGCCTCCATGCATACCCCGCTGATCATTTTCACGGGCGGGGACCCCCTGCAGAGAACCGATTTGGAGTATCTGATCCGCCACGCCAAAAGCGCGGGGTTGCGCGTTGGCACGATTCCAGCCACGACGGATCGCCTGACCCGCGCACGCGTCGCCTCGCTGAAAGAGGCGGGAGTGGACCAGATGGCCTTGAGCCTGGATGGGCCGACGCCCGAACTGCACGATGATTTCCGCCGCGTGCCCGGCTCGTTCGCCAAGGCCATGCAGGGCGCGGCTTGGGCGGCGGAACTGGGCGTACCCTTGCAGATCAATACCGTGTTCGGCGACTGGAACGCTGACCGTTTTGATGAAATGGCCGAATTGGTTGTCCGGCTGGGAACCGTGTTCTGGGAAATCTTCTTTCTTGTGCCGATCGGTCGCGGCTCCGTGATGCAACCCTGCACGCCGGAACAATCGGACAAGCTGTTCGCGCAAATCTATGAATTCTCCGAACAGCATTCCATGATCGTCAAAGTGACCGAGGCACCGCAGTACCGCCGCTACGTCGCCGAACGGCTGGGCGTGCCGCCCGATCGGCCGGATCTGCTCTCCGCTCGGCGCAAACAGGGGGGGCG
>CAYRPR010000155.1:0-5819 GCA_964425945.1 uncultured Verrucomicrobiota bacterium
CCACCCGACGACGTAGTGCAGGCCCACGAGGAAATTCTCGCGGACTGCGAACGCATCATCAAAAAATATCACGATCCGAATCCGTTCTCCATGTGCCGGATCATCCTCGCCCCCTGTTCCCCCTTCTCCGTCACGACCGAACTGCTGAAGGAAACCGCCGCCTTCGCCCGGCAACATGGCGTGCAGTGCCATACGCACCTGTGCGAAACGCTGGACGAGGAGCAATTCTGTCTCGAGACGCACGGCCTGCGCCCCCTTGAATACATGCGCGAGGTCGACTGGGTCGGCGACGATATCTGGTACGCGCACGGCATCTACTTCAACGAGGCCGAAATCAAGATCCTCGCCGAAACGCAGACCGGCATCGCGCATTGTCCGGCGTCCAACCTGCGCCTCGGTTCGGGTATCGCCCCAATCCCGGCCATGCTCGCGGCGGGCGTACCGGTCGGCATCGGCGTGGATGGCAGCGCCAGCAACGATGCGTCCAACATGGTCCGCGACATGCAACTGGCCCTGCTGGTGCATCGCGTGGGCACGCACGTCGAATCCATGCCGCCGCAACGCGTACTCGAAATGGCTACGGTCGGCGGGGCCAAAGTGCTCGGCCAGCCGGAGATTGGTCAGCTACCCCCCGGCGCGGCGGCCGATATCGCCATGTTCCGGCTCGACCGCATCGATTACGCCGGCGCCATGACGGATCCGGCGTCGGCCCTGCTCTTCTGCGGCGCGGGCCCGCGCGCGGAATTGACCATGGTCAACGGCCGTATCCTGGTGCGGCATGGGAAATTGCTCGACACGGACGAGGAAGCCCTGTTTCATCGGGCAAACCGGGTGGCCGAAAAAATGTTGAGCGAAGCGGAACGGACCACCGGGATGGCGTACAGGTAGGAGAGGTTTCAGTGTTCAGGTTTCAGGATTTCCAATGATTGGAAAACGCATAGTGAAGAAGTTCCAATGATTGGAAATCTGCCTCTTGCTGAACACTGAAACCTGAACACTGAACACTTTATAACGAGAGGAAAGAACATGAACTACACAGACTACAAGACACCGACGCGACTCGACGAGGCGCGCGCCCTGCTCAAGGAGCTGGGGCCGGCGGGCGTGCCCGTCTCGGGTTCGACCCTGCATGTGTTCCTGCGGGACACGGAACCGAAGATCGCCGTGGATATCACCCGGCTCGGGCTGGACGGCATCCGGGCCGAAGACGGACAATTCGAGGTGGGCGCGACGACACACATCTCCGACCTCCAAACGTATCACGCGAAAGGCTGGGTGCTGGATCGCGTCGCGGATTGCTTCGTGTCGCAACTCGTCCGCAACATGGCGACGCTCGGCGGATCGATCGTGCGCGTCTTCCCGTGGGCCGACTTCCCCGTCGCGCTCCAGGTGCTCAACGCGTCGATGGTGATCACCGGCGACACCGAACGCGTGATGGATGCCGACAGCTTCTTCGCGACCCAGCCATTCCGCCACCTGCAGCCGGGCGACCTGCTGACTTCCATCCGTGTGCCCGCCCTGGGCGCGGGCCAGGGATTCGGCTGGCACAAGGAACGCCGCACATCCACGGACTTCAGCCGCTTCACGGCGGGCGCCTGCCTGACGCTGGAAGACAACAAGATAGCCAAGGTTCGCATCGCGGTCGGCGCGGGGGTGCCCAAACCCTGCCGCGTGCCCGCGATGGAAGACGCGCTGATCGGCGCGCGGCCCGGACCGAAGAAATTCGAGGAGGCGGTACAAGCCGGCCTCGACACCATATCGTGGAAAGGCCCGATGGGCGTCTCGAATGAGTTCGTACGGCATCTGGCCTCCGTACTCATCGTCGACGTCCTCAATCAGGCCCACGAGGAAGCCAAGGGAGTAGCGTCATGAAGAAGATCACCTGTACACTAAACGGCCAACAGCGCTCGTTTGACATCGAGCCCGACGAAATCTTCCTCGATCTGCTCCGCCGGTCGGGATTGACCGGCACCAAACGCGGATGCGACACCGGCATGTGCGGCGCCTGCACCGTCATCGTGGACGGACGCGCGGTCAACGGCTGCATCCTGTACGCCTTCCAGGTGGACGGGCGCACGGTGGAAACCATCGAAGGGGTCGGCGATTTCGACCGGCCGCATCCGCTCCAGACCGCCATGGCCGACGCCGGCGCGGTACAATGCGGATTCTGCACACCCGGCATGGTCATGGCCGCCAAGGCCCTGCTGGACCGGAAACCGGACGCGACCGAAGCGGACTTCCTGCAGTATCTCGACGGCAACCTGTGCCGCTGTACGGGCTACGTCAAAATCAAACAGGCCATGTTGAGCTGCTCGACCGCCGCGCAGACGGGAGAAGAATCATGAGCAAGAGAAACTTCAAAGTCGTCAATCAACCGCTCCGCAAGATAGACGCCATGACGCTGGCGCTGGGCAAGCCGTCCTACGTCGGCGATCTCAAGCCCGCCGACGCGCTGGTGCTGAAAATGCTGTGGAGCCCGCACGCGCACGCGCGGATCAAGTCCATCGACATTTCCGAGGCGGAAAAGATGCCCGGCGTGCATGCCGTGCTCTATTACGGCAACGTGCCGCGCATCGTTCATACGACCGCCGGCCAGGGCTATCCCGAGCCGTCGCCGTACGACACCTTCATGTTCGACAGCAAGATGCGCTTCGTCGGCGACCGCGTCGCCGCCGTCGCCGCCGAGACGACCAAGATCGCCGAGGCCGCGCTGAAAGCCATCAAGGTGGAATATGAGGTCCTGCCCGCCGTCCTGCATCCGGAAGACGCCATGAAGGACGGCGCGCCGGTGATCCACGACGAGCCCGAAGCGCGCGCCGTGATCCCCGTGCCGTACGACAAGGACCGCAACATGGCCGGCAAAGTGGACATGGAGATCGGCGAGTTCGAAAAGGGCATGGCCGAGGCCGACGAGACCGTCGACCACTATTACTACAACCATTACGGCCAGCATTGCCCCGTCGAGCCGCACGTATCGATGGCCACGGTCGACCGCGAGGACCGGATCATCATTACGACCAGCACGCAGGTGCCGTTCCACTGCCGGCGCATCGTCGCGCAGACGCTCGGCATCCCGGTCCAGCGCATCCGCGTCATCAAGCCGCGTATCGGCGGCGGGTTCGGCGCCAAACAGGAGATCGTCGCCGAGGACGTTGTTGCCATGGCGGCCCTGCGCACGCGGCGCACGGTGTACTGGGAATACACGCGCGTCGAGGAGTTCATCAGCTCGCGCACGCGCCACCCGATGCTCATGCGCATGCGCATCGGCGCGAAACGCGACGGGACGATCACCGCGCTCGGACTCGACTGCCTGTCCAACACCGGTTGGAACGGAAGCCAGGGCCTGACCGTCGTCTGCAACTGCGGGAGCAAGATGCTGCCGCTCTACCGTTGCGGCAACATCCACTTCAACGGCACGGTCGTGTACACCAACCTGCCCGCCGGCGGCGCGTACCGCGGTTATGGGGCGACCCAGGCCGCCTTCGCGTTCGAAAGCGCCATGGACGAAATCGCCGAGAAGATCGGGATGGACCCGCTCGAACTGCGTGCGAAAAACCATATCAAGACCGGCGATACCTCCCCCGTCTTCCGCGCCCTCGGCGAAGGACGCGAAGGCGTGGACCAGGCCATCGGCAGTTGCGAGCTGGCCAAGTGCATCAAGGCCGGCGCCCGCGAAATCGGCTGGCGAAAACGCAAACCGCACACCGAGAAAAAGGGACGCTTCCGTCGCGGCATCGGTATGGCCTGTCTGATGCAGGGATCGGCCATTCCGGAAATCGACATGGGCGCCGCGACAATGAAGTTGAACGAAGACGGCTCGTTCAACCTGCTCATGGGCGCGACCGATCTCGGTACGGGCAGCGACACCGTGCTCGCCCAGATCGCCGCCGAGGCCCTGTGCACCACGCTCGACAAGATCATCGTGTACTCCTCCGACACGGACATGACACCGTTCGACGTCGGCGCGTACGCGTCGAGCACCACGTACCTGTCCGGCCAGGCCGTGCAGAGCGTGGCCGAGAAGGTGCGCAAGCAGATCCTGAAAGTCGGCGCCGAAATGCTGGACAAGAAACCCGCCGAGGTCATGACGAAGGACTCGAAGGTGGTGGCGAAGGACGGCAGTGGCGAGGTGACCTATTCCGAAATCTCGCTGTACTCGCTGTACTCGACCAACCAGTTCCAGATCGGCGACATCTCGTCGCGGATCTGTCACAGTTCGCCGCCGCCGTTTGCCGCGCATTTCGCGGAGGTGGAAGTGGACACGCTGACCGGGCACGTGAAACTGCTCAGGTACGTCGCGGCCGCCGATTGCGGCACGCCGATCCATCCGAAACTGGCCGAAGGCCAGGTGGAAGGCGCCGTGATGAACGGGATCACCTACGCGATGATGGAGGAGTACCTCTTCAACGACAAAGGCCGCATGATCAATCCGAGTTTCGGCGATTACAAGCTCATCACCTTGAGCGATCTGCCGGATCTCGTATCGATCCTCGTGCCGAGTTACGAAAAGACCGGCCCGTACGGCGCGAAGAGCATCGCGGAAATCGGAATCAACGGGCCCCTGCCCGCCATCGCCAACGCGATCTACAACGCCTGCGGCGCGCGCGTCCGGTCCGGCCCATTCACGGCCGAGAAGGTCTGGCGCGCCCTCCAAGGCGAAGAAGTCGTCGCGAAGAGCGAGTAAGCGGACACCATCCCTTGCCTGCCTCGCAGGTCGGCCATTCCGGGCCGACCTGCGAGGCCCGGAATGCCCAATACCCCCAGGAATGGGGCTCACCCTGATTCATTTTTGCATCTCTTGACACAGACCCAATCCGGCGTATTGTGAATCATGATTCACAATAGGTGCGGACATGCGGGCTCCTAAGACACATACGGACATACGACAGGATCAGATCGCGCGCGCGGCGCTGGATCTGGTGGCGGCGCGCGGCGTCAAAGCGCTCCAGGTGGCGGAGGTCGCCAAACGGGTTGGCGTCGTCCCCTCGGCGATCTACCGGCATTACCGGAGCAAGAACGATGTGCTCGACACGGTGCTGGATATGATTTCGCACCGTCTGCAGGAAAACATTCGCGCCGTATCGGCCGAGACGCCGGACGCCATGAAGCGCCTGGAACGGCTTCTGATGCGTCACGCGAGGATGCTCAAGATGCATCGCGCCATCCCGTCCGTCATCTTTTCCGAGGAACTCTACGGCGGATCACCCGCTCAACGCCGCAAGGCCGGTCGCGTCGTGGGTCCCTATTTGAAATCGTTGATGGGCATCGTGCGGGAGGGTCAGCGCGCGGGCCGCATTCGGCCGGATATCCGTCCACGCGTCGCGGCCATGATGTTTCTCGGCGTGATCCAGCCGGCGGCCATCGTCGCCCACTTGGAAGCCAAGTCTTTTGATCTCGAGCGGCATGCCCGCGAGGCCTGGCCGATCCTGCGGCGGGGTATCGAAACCGAATGACGAAGCATTGCAGATGAGAAACCAATGAAAGGAGAAAGATCATGAAAACAAGCATAATAGCCTACACCGTTTCCTTCGTGCTGGGCCTGCTCATCGTTATCACCCCGTCTACCGCCCTCGCCCATTGCGACACCATGGACGGGCCGGTGGTGATGGATGCGCAGAAGGCGCTGGAACTAGGCGACGTGACGCCGGTCCTTAAATGGGTACGGGCGGACCAGGAAGCCGATGTCCTATCCGCGTTTGATGGGGCACTCGCCGCACGGGAAGAGGACGAGGCGATTCGGCAACAGACCGAATCTGCCTTTCTCGAAACGCTGGTACGGCTGCATCGCGAAAGCGAGGGCGAATCATTCACAGGGCTCC
>CAYRPR010000156.1:0-5793 GCA_964425945.1 uncultured Verrucomicrobiota bacterium
GTACGAGGACGATTTCGACTTCGGTGCGGCGGGCCAGGCGTCGGATTGGGAGTACGGCATAGATCTGGGATTGGCGTGGCGATGGTAAGAACGGCGTGCGTGTGGCTCGCCGTCGCCGGCACGATGACCGGCTGTGCGTCACCCGGACCCAATCCGTTTGGCTTAGCGCAATCGCATGTGCAGGTTCCGGGCAGGACGGAACCCGTGATCAGCCGATTGAGCGACGATGAACGCCGCCTTACGGTCGTCACGGAGCTTCCCAACGGCATCCTGCGGACACTGTTATACCGGGATGCGCACGAAACCTGGTTCCGCGCGGCGGTCCATACCACCGGCACGGGCGATCCGATCCTGCTGACGCACCGCGCGCGGCGGGCCGGAAACGCGTCGCGCACGGAGCCATCCGCCCTATACCTGTCCCGCGGTTGGATCGGATTCGATCGCCCGTTGCCGCCCGATTACCGCATCGACGTACTGGAGCGCGTGACGCGGCCTGGAATGGCCATTCCGATGCTGGAGCGCTCCCTGCTGGTTGACGGTTCGCAGGAGGGCAGACGCTTTCTCGAATGGATCCCTAAACGCGACCGCGCTCTGGCGCTGGAAGACGACCAAGGCGTCGATATCGAGTATCAGATACGCATCCAGCCCGGCGCGGGCGAGGTCGTGGCGGATATCCTGTTGTCGCCTCGCTGTTTGAGCGAGGCGGAATGGCAACAGGAGGAACGAGCCCGCGAATATACGGCCCGGCTGATCCATCATCAGGATTCCGATTCCATGCGGCGTTTTGCCGCGCTGTATGTGGAATCCGCGAGCGACTATGTGGAGGCCTATCTGCCCCGTTCGCGTCGGATCCATTGTTACCTGCAGGCGGATCTGGTCCGCGCATGGCACCGGCGCGTGATCGCGCAGTACCCGGAACTCCATCGAGACATACGCATGACGGGCGTGCGCCGTTCCCCGCACTGGCAGAGTTCCAATTTGATCACGCGGCGGGACCATCAGGCGACGGGGATGTACTGGCGGCGGAATGAGGGCGTGGTGCTCGACACGTGGCGGGCGGACGGGGGAACCGCCACGCGCATACAGACGATACCGGAGTTTCGGGAAGCGTTGAACGTGGTGCGCCTGGAGGAAGAGGTGCGCTGAGGCGTTGTATAAATGATGACGGAGGTCGGAGAAACAAACAAAGGGAGGTCGGTATGAGAATGGGAATCATGATCGGGGTCGTATCGGGCATGCTGGCGTTGACCGGATGCGGCAAGAAAACGGGCGGATCCAATCCCGCGGACGCGTACTTGAGTCATCTGGACGGGATTGCGGCCGCCATCGAGACGGCGAAGGATGAAGCGAGCGCGCGCCGGGCGGCGGAAACCATCGCGGACATCAACCGGGACATGGCGGCCGTGACCGAGTCATTGAAGTCGATGTCGGAGCAGGACAAAGCCGCCGCGCTCACGGCGCGCATGGAGGAGTATCAGCGGGTTCAGATGCGGATCAGCAACGCCATGCAGGCGCTGGCCGCCCAGCCGCAACTGATGCGCATCATCAACGACGAGATGAGGAATATGCCGGGCGTGAAATAGCGGCGGGACCCCATAAAATCCTCCCGCCGCGTGTTACGATTTTCAGAATCGTAACACACTCAGCGGGATGCGCTTTTCGATCGCGACCTCGTTCCGCAGGCCGCGGATCTGCAGGGTGATGACCGGATCGTCCGCGTCCCAGTCGATCCATACGGCGCCGAAATGGTGGCGGTCATACATCTCGCCGACGCGGTGCCGGTTCTCCTCCTTCACGGCGCCGTGATGCGCCTGGTTCAATCCGCTGGCGGTCAGGTCATAGAGGGGATAGCCGACGGCGTCGTCCTTGCGCGAGAGCTCCGCGTGATGCCGATCGCCGCTCAGTATGATCACGCCCTCCGCACCGGATGCGCGGATCACGTCAAACAGCCGCTCGCGCTCGTGCGGCAGGTTGTACCAGGATTCCCATGCATGATCCCGCGCAAGGACCTGGATACCGGAAACGATGAGGCGGATTTCCGCCGGCTTCCGGAGTTCCTCGGCCAGCCACGCCCACTGCGCGTCGCCCAGCAGGGTGACGGAGGTATCGTCCTGCGGCAGATACTTGCCCTGGCCGCGCACGCGTTTCTCCACCGTCTTCAGCGGGCCGCGGAAATAGCGGGCGTCGAGCAGGATCACCTGCACGCGCCGACCTTCCGGGCCGAACATCACGGCATCATAAATTCCCGGCCGTTGACGCCGTGGGTGCTCCGGCGGCACGTCAAAGAAGTCGAGGAAGATGCGTTCGGATTCCTCTTTCATGGGATATTCGACCCCCGCGTCGTTCTCGCCGTAATCATGATCGTCCCATGTCGCGAGAATGCGTGCGCCTGACTTCAGTTGCTGGTAGCCGGGCTGTCCGCTCAGTCGCCCGTACTTCGCCCGCATGACGTCCATGTCGCGCGTGTCGGCGTAGATGTTGTCGCCGCCGAAGATGAACACCTCGGGTTGAAAGGCGACGATCGGCGCCCAGAAATCCTGCGGCCCGTTCTGATTGGCGCAGGATCCGAACGCGATCCGGCGGACGGGTTCTTCCGCCTGAACCGCGACAACGATCAGCGCGACAAACACGGCGCACAGTCTCTTGATCGACATGAATGACATTCCTTTTTCGCGGAGGTTAACGGTTTAACTCATGCAATTGCAACCGAGATGCGTTCGCGGCTCACCCGGAGGGTTCGCCCCACCATGTCGAAAATGCTCTTGCGCCGGGTAGGAGGAACCCTCCGGGTGAGCCGTACCGCATTTTTCGTCCGGTGTTGACAAGCGGGCGGTCTTGAATGAATCTTAAACGCTTTCAATTGCACACTAAGGGGAAGGTCATCACATGAGCTACGACAAGATCAAGGTACCGGCGCAGGGAGCCAGAATCACGATGGGATCGGACGGGCACGTCAAGGTGCCGGATAACCCGATTCTACCGTTCATCGAGGGCGACGGGACGGGCCGCGACATCACGCGCGCGTCGATGATCGTCTGGAACGCCGCCGTGGAGAAGGCGTACAAGGGCAAGCGCAAGGTGTCCTGGATGGAGGTGTACGCGGGCGAGAAGGCCAACAACGTGTACGGTTCCGCCATCTGGCTCCCGGATGAGACGCTCGACGCGATCAAGGAATTCCTGGTTGGGATCAAGGGACCGCTCACGACGCCGGTCGGCGGCGGGATCCGCAGTCTGAACGTCGCCCTGCGCCAGATGCTCGACCTCTACGTCTGTCTGCGCCCGGTCCGCTGGTTCCACAGCGTGCCGTCCCCGGTCAAGCGTCCGGAACTGACGGACATGGTCATCTTCCGGGAGAATTCCGAGGACATCTACGCCGGCGTCGAGTGGCAGGCCGGCACGCCCGAAGTGAAGAAGGTGATCGATTTCTTGCAGAAGGAAATGGGGGTCAAGAAGATCCGCTTTCCCGGAAGCTCCGGCATCGGCATCAAGCCCGTCTCGCAGGAGGGGACCACGCGGCTCGTCAAGGCCGCGATCCAGTATGCGATCGATAACGGGCGCAAGTCCGTGACGCTGGTGCACAAGGGCAACATCATGAAGTTCACCGAAGGCGCGTTCTGTGACTGGGGCTACGAAACCGCGCGGAACCTGTTCAGCGCTCAACCGCTGGACGGCGGACCGTGGCATGTCGTCAAGGACGCCAGGAGCGGCAAGGTCGTCGTGATCAAGGACGTAATCGCGGACGCGTTTCTTCAGCAGATCCTGACGCGTCCGAACGAGTACGAGGTCATTGCCACGATGAATCTCAACGGCGATTACATCTCCGACGCGCTGGCCGCCTGCGTCGGCGGGATCGGCATTGCGCCCGGCGCGAACATCAACTACGATACCGGCGCGGCCATCTTCGAGGCCACACACGGCACGGCGCCCAAGTACGCCGACCAGGACAAGGTCAATCCGGGGTCGCTCATCCTCTCCGGCGAGATGATGTTCCGGTACATGGGCTGGACCGAGGCCGCCGACCTCATCATCCGGGGCATGGACCGCACGATTCAGAACAAGACCGTCACCTATGACTTCGAGCGGCTGATGGACGGCGCGACCCTGCTGAAGTGCAGTGAATTCGGGCAGGCGGTTGCGGATAATATGGATTAATCCCGCCGGCGCGTTTATAGTCGTAGCCGTGATGAGAGATCCGGCCACCAAAATACTGACCCGGGAAGAAATGAAGCGCGAACGGGCGCGCCTGCGCGAGACGGGCAGGACCGTGGCATTCACCAACGGTTGTTTCGATATCCTGCATGCCGGCCACGTCACCTATCTCGCCTTCGCGCGCGCGCAGGGCGACGCGCTGATCCTCGGCTTGAATTCCGACGCGTCGGTACAGCGCGCCAAGGGGCCGCAACGGCCGATCGTCGGGCAGGTGGACCGCGCGCGCGTGGCCGCCGCGCTGGAATGCGTCGATTATGTCGTGCTGTTCGACGAGGACGAACCGGCGGACCTCATAGCCGAACTGATTCCGGACGTGCTGGTCAAAGGCGAAGACTGGGCGCATTACGTGAGCGGGCGCGAAGTGGTGGAGCAGAACGGCGGCCGCGTCGTCCTGGCCCCGCTCGTCGAAGGATTGTCGACAACGGAGCTCGTTCGCCGGATTCGCGAGGCGGACCATAAGTAGGACGGTCCTCCGGACCGTCCGGGACGGCGCAGAGCACCGTCCTACGATAGCGGATGCTGTGGTTAACAATATGAGCAAGAAGATCATTGTCACCGGCGGGGCGGGTTTCATCGGGCGCAATATCGTCGCCGCGCTCAATGAACGGGGCGAGGACCGCATCCTTGTCGTGGATGATCTGGCGTCGGACGAAAAGTGGAAGAACCTCGTCGGCCTGCACTACGAGGATTATCTGGATAAGGACCGGTTTCGCGCAATGGTCCGCGAGGACAAACTGCCGCCGATCCAGACGATCTTTCACATGGGCGCATGCAGTTCGACGACGGAACGCAACGCCGCCTTTCTGGCGGACAACAATTACCGCTATACCCGAGACCTGTGCGAGTGGTGCCTGACCCATGGCGCGCGATTCATCTATGCGTCGAGCGCCGCGACGTACGGCGACGGAACGCGCGGCTATTCCGATGACGACCGCGCCACGCCGACGCTGGAGCCGCTGAACATGTACGGCTATTCCAAGCACATGTTCGACTTGTGGGCGCTCAGGAACGGACTGCTGAACGGCATCGCGGGCCTGAAGTATTTCAATGTGTACGGACCGGGGGAGGATCACAAGGGCGATATGCGCTCCGTCGTGCACAAGGCGTACGGCCAGATCCTGGAAACCGGCGAGGTCCGTCTGTTCAAGTCCTATAAGTCCGAGTACAAGGACGGCGAGCAGGTGCGCGATTTCATCCATGTGCGCGACGCGGTGAATGTCACGCTGTATTTCCACGATCATCCGGAGGTGTCCGGCCTGTTCAACTGCGGCACGGGGCGGGCGCGCAACTGGAACGATCTGGTGCGGGCGGTGTTTGCCGCCATGGACCGCGAACCGCGCATAGTGTACATCGACATGCCGGAATCCCTGCGGGAAAAATACCAGTATCACACCGAGGCCGACCTGGCGAAACTGCGCGCGGCCGGCTACCACGATCCGTTCCTCTCCCTGGAGGACGGCATCCGCGACTATGTCCGGAACCATCTGATGAAGAAGGCGTAACGCGTCATGGAAGTCATCCGCAATTGGTTCAGAAGAAACCTGTCCGATCCGCAGGTCGTGATCCTGTCGCTCCTGCTGGTGG
>CAYRPR010000157.1:0-5792 GCA_964425945.1 uncultured Verrucomicrobiota bacterium
GTTGCGGTACACCGCGTCCCGGTGCACCACCAGCGCTTCGCGCAGTTTATCGGACGGCACGTCCGCCAGACGCTGATAAAGCGCGTCGAGTCCGCCGAACTGCACCAGCAGGCGCGATGCGGTCTTGGCCCCGACGCCGGGTACGCCCGGAATATTGTCCGACGTATCCCCCACCAGCGAGAGCCATTCGGGAATCAAGGCCGGCGGAACGCCCGTCTTGGCCTCCACGGCGGCGGGGCCCATCACGTCTTCGGATTTGGCGGGCGAGATGATTGATACGCGATCGCTCACCAGCTGAAACAGATCCTTGTCGTTCGTTGCAAGCAGGACCTCGTAGCCCGCCTGAACCGCCTGGTGCGTCAATGTGGCCATCACATCGTCCGCCTCCTGGTCCTCCATGCGCACGGCGGCGATCCCGCGTCGATCGAGAAACTCGGAAATCAGCGGCAACTGCCCGCTCAGGTCGTCCGGCATGGGTTTGCGCTGGGCCTTGTACGACTCAAGCACGCGGGTTCGCTCTTCGGGTGATCCGCCATCGAACACCACGGCCCAAGCCGCCGGGTGGCGTCGCTCCTCCAACTGGTTCAACATTTTGATAAAACCGAATACGGCATTGGTCGGCCGGCCGTCGCGGGTGGAAAGCTCGCGGATGGCGTAGAAGGCGCGGTACGCAACGGCTGTGCCGTCGACAAGCAGTAAGGTGCCGGGTTCCATGGGTCTATGGGTCCATACGATGCCGCATTGGCCCGTGGCTTGCGCCACGGGACTGCATCCGTCCCTCGGGACCAAGTCCGCGCCGGATTATTGATCAATGACGCCGGGCATGGACACGGCGTCGGCGCGATGCAGCGGCTTGCCGTCCGGTCCCACCAGGCGGGCCGTGACGAAGATAATCAGATTCTCTTTACGGCTTTGCGAACCCTCGGTCCGGAACAGGCGTCCCAGCACCGGAATGTCCCCCAGTATCGGGATCTTGTCATTGATGGTGATCAGCCGTTCGCGCATCAGTCCGCCCATGACGACCGTCTGGCCGTCCCAGATCACGATGCTGGTGGTGACATTGCGGCTGGCGAATACCGGCTGGGGAATGTTGTACACGAATTCCTGGAAGGTGCCGGGCTCCTCCGGGTTCGGCACGCGAAGGACCGAACCGTACTGAAGCCAATCCACCAGTTCCGCCACTTCCGGCGCCAGCGCGAGATCGATGGTAAATCCATCGGGCCCGACGGTCGGCGTCACATTCAGGATCACGCCGGTGCGGCGCGTCTCAAACGAGTCGGGCGTAACGGTCGGCGGCGAAATAACCGCGCTGCCCGACGCGCCGGAGGCCGCCGTGATTGTCGGCTCGGTCACGCGGAATTCGGTCGGATAAATGATTTCCGTGACGACTTCGATCGACGCATTCACGCCGCTGCGCGTAGTGATGCGCGGCGCCGACAGCAGGTCGGTATTGCCGTTCTGGGCGAGGGCGTGAAGCACCATGGTCAGTTCCGGGTTGGTCAGCACACTGGAAATGCTGAGAATGTCGCCCGCGAAAGTCGGCGCGACGGTCAGGGCCGTTGACAGGGGATCCACTCCTGTTTCCGAGTCGCTCGCGCCGAAGTAGCGATTGCCACGGGTGAACCCCTTCGGCCCCGCGTTAACCTGAATTCTTTCCGTACCGCCAATGGGCCCTCCCCCTTTTTTCTGGAGAAACTCATAGTGGTCCGTCAGGATCCACTGAAGACCGAGTTCGCGCAGATCCTCCTGCGCCACCTCGACAAAGCGCGCCTCGATCTCGACCTGGCTCGGCACCACATTCAACTGCGAGAGAATGCGCTCGAACACGTCCAGGTTCTCCGGCGTGTTGGCCACGATAAGCCGACTGATCGAGGCATTGTAACTGATGGATGTGCCAACGGGGAACGGCACGCCGGCGCGCTCAAAAAAGTCCTTTACGTCGCTCCGACGCACGGCCGGACGGCGCTCTCCAAAGCCGCCGAATTCACCTGTCGTTCCGAAGCCGCCGGCCGGCGCGGCCGCCTCCTCGGAACGCTCCGCGATGATGTCCTGGAACGACGGCTGAACCGGATAGAGACGCGTAACCACCCGGCCCGTGACGATTCCGGCGGGCGTAATGATCACCGCGCTTTCCTCAACGCGGAACTTCAGACCGGCCACTTCGGTGATGTAGCGGATGGCTTCCATCAGAGAAATGCGACGCAGATTCAAGGTGATGGTCGGAATCGGGCCGACACCCGAATCCGCCGGCGCGGCCGTGAGGGGCTGATCCCAATCGTCCCAGGGATCCGCCGCCTGCGGCGCGGGAGCCGGGGTCGCCATCCGGGCCCCTTCCGGAACGCTCAGGTTCAGTATGATGTTAACGCCTTCCTTGTCGGGATCGGCTTCACGGCTGGCTTCGACGAGGAAGTTGACCACGTCGCGGATATTGGCCTGGCGAAATTCGATACGAGGGATGATGATGCGCTCCATCTTCTGTTGGAGGACTCGGGCCGGCGTGACCAGATCGGTCTGGCCGGTCAACAGATCATCACGACGCGCCACATCCACATCGCGCTTGGGCGGATTCCATGCATCGCGCACCTGCTGGATCATCTGGGCCGTCGTCGCCTCTCGCTCGCGCGTACTGCGTTTGTATTTCACTTCCGCGATTTTTCGCAGGTAGCGCATGGCCTCGACGTTGAACTCGTCGCGAGCCAGGACGGCGTCATACAGGGACTCGGCGCGGTCATACTCTTCGACGTCATAGAACATACGGGCTTCGCTCAAGAGCTCATCCACATCCTTGCGCTTCTCGACGATGTCCGGCCGATCCGCGGGCGGAACGGGCAATTGCGCGATTTCATCGCGACGCGCCTGCTCTCGCGCGATACGCCGCTGCAGGAATGAGACGCCGCGATGGCCGGGCGACAGCTCCATGGCCCGGTCGACATTCTGTTTGGCCGTGCGCATATCGCCGTCCTGGCGATAGATTTCCTGTGCGATCCGATAATGCGACTCGGCCAGGCCGTACGTGGCACGCTGGCGCATGTCCGCCGTGGCGGGCCGGACAGGAATATCGCGCAGGGCCACCTCGAAATGGCCCCGGGCGCGCTCGAAACGGCCGTCGCGCAACGCCGCATAGCCATCTTCCAGATTCTTGATGCCATTCACTTCAGCGGCCTGGCGGCGCACCTCTTCCTTGTGCGCCATTTCGCGGGCGAGCCGCTCGGCCTCCTTGGGATCTACGGGTTCCGCGGGTTCCGCGGCCGCGGGCTCGGGCGGCGCGGGCTCCTCGAATTCAACCACCGGTTCCTCCACCATCTCTTCGGCCGGAGCGGGCTCGGCCTCGAGGAAATCGTCGAAGAAGGCGTCCATGTCCGGCTCCGGAGCGGACTCGGCTCCCATCGCCGGCTCGTCATCTGGAAATTCAAACGGCTCAGCGGTAATCGCGGGCGCCGTTTCAGCTTCCGGCTCGGAACCGAGGAAATCATCGAAGAAGGAATCCATATCCAAGTCATCGGCGGCGGGCTCTTCCGGTTCCCAGATTTCCTCGGCCGGCGGTTCCGCGGCTGGCGCCGGTTCCGATTCCATTCCGGGCTCGGGAGGCATTTCGTCCTGCACTTCAAGCATGAAATCGGGGACGTCCTCCGCGACGGGTGCGGCGGGCTCGGCCGGTTCAGTTGGTTCAGCCGGTTCGGACTCGTCCATGTCGTCCATCCACGCATCCAGGTCCAGATCATCCATCGGCGCGGGTTGAGTCTCTTCGACCGCCGGATCCGCTGATTCGGCCGCCTGCTCCTCCTCTTCCAGTCCAGCCAACAGTGCGTCGAGATCGAGATCGTCAACCGACCATGATCGAACTCCGCCCAGCATCCCCACGGTGAGGATCATCACCAGCATGGTTTTGACGGGTCTCATAAACGGCTCCTTCCAGTCATCGCGTATAATCCATTCAGGAATTGCCTATGCAAGGCTATCACCATGTTCTAACGGAAATCCTATTCAACTATTCAAAACCGCCCGTCTCCGGACGAGCATCGCTCACGGCTCAGTGGGCCAAGTGTCGGGCGCGCCTTCCATGAGCAATTCCATGAACTGCTCATCGCCCTCGGCTCCGGTCTCCGAAACGACGGGGTCTCCCCCTCTCGGCACGCCCCGGGTAACCGGGACATTTATGCCCAGCTTCTCGTCCCGTATTAATACCTGATCATCTGTAATGTCAACGACTTTCAACGTTTGCCCCATGAGGGTCAGGCTGTCTCCCTTGGTCACCCGATGCTCGGATTGGTCAACAAGAAACGTAAGAATAGCGCCCCGCTCCTGTTCGGTGTAATCCTGATTAATGCGAAGCTCAATGGTCTTGCCGGCCCGTTCCAACACCAGAACCGACGCATCCTGTGGGCCCATGGGTCCCGGTCGGGTTAGTTCCCGATAGCGCAACACCTTGAATCCCTCTACGGTATCGCCCACCTTCGCGAAATAACTCTGCCCGCGTCGCACGTCATTCAGATTGAACCGAATCTCCCCCTCAGCCACTTCCGACACGCCCTGGAACCGCAGCGTGAACGGCCTTACAACAACCCGCTGCAATTGCAGTTTGGTCGCATAGGATGGATGGCTTTTCGGGTCGATCGGATCCGTTTTGGCCTGCCATTCCTCATACACGGTAAACCCGTCGCCGTCGAGATCCGCAGACGCCAGATCGCGACTGAGTATATCCAGCCCGTACTGCTCCTTCCATCCATCGGGTATGCCATCACCGGCACTCGATCGTTCTCGCGCCTCCGGCTGCGGGAATCCCGTGAAGGGGCACACGGTCGCATCAAACGGAATCGGAGCGCGAACCTCGGGATTCGGGTTGATGCCCAGCACGCGCAACTCGCTAACCAACAGGTTATTCGTGAACGAGCGAATCTGGAACGGCTGCTCAAGACTCTCCATGAACGGCGTGTACGTAGCGGTGTCAACGCCCTTGTAAGGCCTGCGCGTACCCTTCTCCACGTCCCACCGAGCCTCGTCCAATGCTCGATTTGCCTGCCCGATCTCGACCACGAGCAATAATGCCGAGAACAAAAGCGCGACCAGGACTGCGATGACGATCAGCTTCTCGTAGTTCGCTGTATACCATGTTTTCCCCTGTGCGGCGCGGGTCGGGCTCATGGCGCATCCTCCTCGTCGCCGTCCAGAAAGCGGAACACGTCGACCTCCACGCGGGCCCGGATGCGCTCGCGGCCGGCCACAACACGGTCTTCATGCCGCAGAGGCATCGGGGATGCCTGCGGCTGCTGAAGCGGCATGGTCGCAGATGGGGCCAGCATCGCTTGAGCGCGTAGGCGCAAATTCTCGGCCAGGCGATTGGCAGCCGATGCTCCGTCTACTGCCGCCTCATTGATGAGTTCGACACTTCGAACGACAACGAACATCCGGCTGCGTGAGAGCCCGTTCAGCACTTCGTGAACGGCCGGATCACTCGCGAAAAAGGTCAAGCTGATGCGCTCGCTCGCATACAGTCCCTCGACGCCGGACGAGCGTGCATCCATGCCCGCCCGCTCGGCAGCCGCACCCGGATCCGTCTGTTCGGTTGACAGCGGCCGCCGACCGCGGCGCATGAGAACGGGCTGTTCCTCGCGGACCAGTTCGGCGTCAAACGCCTGGCGCTCGATCGACACCAGTTCGTCAATGCGATTGTCGAAGAGGATATTGCAGAGCTCCTCGATGCATTTGAACTGGACCACGAGGCGGGGAATGTCGCCGACATTGGGCAACGCCCCGAGCGCGTAACGATCAAATGCGAACGCGAAGCGTTCGGG
>CAYRPR010000158.1:0-5786 GCA_964425945.1 uncultured Verrucomicrobiota bacterium
AGTGTGTAGTTATGCGAGTGATACACCACCGAATCGGGACGGTAGACCACGGTGTATCCGGCCTGCATCAGGTCGCGCGACAGTTGCTGATCCTCGCTCATGACGACCCGCTCGTCGAAGGGATGCGCGAGCAACAGGTCGCGCCGGATCGCGGCGCTGACGTTGGAGAAAAAGACGTCTTCGAGGGTGAGATCGGCCCGTCCGTTCGCGCGGCGATACATCGCTTCGCCCGGCGGAAATCGATCCTGCAGGAAAAAGCGCTCCATCGGATTGGCGTCGTCGCGCGGAATCTGGCGCGAATACACCGCCGCCACGCGTTCATCCGCGAACGGCTCCAACAGCCGGGCCAGCCATTCGTTGTTGGCCGGCAACGCGTCCTGGCTCACGTACACGACCGCGTCGCCGCGCGCGGCCTGCGCGCCGCGGTTGCGCGCGCGCCCGTGCGAAAAATCGTCGACGACCATCACCCGCACCCCGTCAAACGATTCGGCGATCGACCGGGTCCGGTCCGTCGAGCCGGAGTCCAGCACGAGAATCTCGATCGGCATCGCGCCCTGCTGGGCTTGAATGGCGGGAATGAGATCCGGGAGGTACCGTTCGGCGTTGAGGGCGGGTATGACCACGGATGCGCTCACGGGCGGCTCATATCCCGTTGCCCGAATCGGGTTTGTCCGATGCGCCGTTGAAGATCGGCGAGGCCTGGATCGGCAGGGCCATCGCGCTGAACAGGTAGCTGGCGGCGGCAATCTGCACGCCATTGACAATCGCCAGCACGCCGAAGAAGAGCAGTCTCGCCTGGTCCAGGTCCGAAAAGCCCGACCAGGCCCAGTTCAGCACGATTCGGCCCGCAATCCAGAGACCGATCAGAAACAGCACACCCGCGCCCACCATCACCTTCTCGAACGTGAAATGCCGGTAGAACCAGGCGACAACCGGATCGTGCCGCAGGCCGCTCAGGTGAGCGAAGGCCTTGGCCAGCATGCCGCTGGTGATGATCTGCAGACTCAGGATGTTCAGCAGGCCGGCTATCATCATGAAATGGATGTCCACTTTCCGTCCCTCGATGACGATCGGCCCGAACGCCAGCGGCAGGGCCATGGCCATGCTGAGCAGCCACACGATGGATCCCGGGATCAGGAGCAGGATCGCGGGGCTGTGCAACAGCATGAAGCGCAGATGACGCCAGCCGTCCTTGAACGATCGCAACTTGGAATCGCCGACACGCGGATGATAGGCGATATCCAGCTCGATGATGCGCAGGTTGTTCCGGATGGCCGCGATCACCATCTCGCTGGCGAATTCCATGCCCGTGGTGATGCAACGCAGGGATTCGTACGCGTCGCGGCGGATGGCGCGCAGTCCGCAATGCGCGTCGCGCACGGTATGACTGCCGAACAGCAGGCGAAGGAGCATCGATAACAGCGGATTCCCCACGTAGCGGTGCAGATGGGGCATGGATCCCGGACGGATATCCTTCATCCGGTTGCCGATGACGAAGTCGGCCCGGCCGTCACGGATCGGATGCGCGAAGCGGTCCAGCTCGGAGAAATCATAGGTCAGGTCGCCGTCGCCCATGACGAGAATCGAGTGGCGCGCCTCGGCGAACCCGCGACGGATGGCCGCGCCGTATCCGCGCCGCCGCTCCCGGACCACCCGCGCGCCCTTCGCGCGGGCGATCTCCGGCGTGCGGTCCGTGCAGCCGTTGTCCACCACGATGATCTCGCCGGGCAGACCCGCGCGCTTCAAACCCTCCTGTGCCGCATCGATCACGGCGGCTATGGATTCCTCCTCGTTCAGGCAGGGAATCACCACCGAGACGCCGGTCGCAACCTGTTGTTCCGCATTCACGGGCACATGGTAAGTCATTTATGGTGGGGGTCAATCCGGGAAAATGTTCAACATCCAACGTTCAACGTTGAACGTTCAATGTTGAGTGTTGGACGTTCCCAGATTGTCGCGGCAGGCCGCTCCCACATTACGCCCGCTCACCGCTCCGGCGGCAATACCCGGTAGAGCACAAAATCACCCGACCGCTCTTTCACGGTGCGGGGCACTTCGCGCCGGGGATGATCCTGCATCACGGAATCCAGCGGCAGATGCGCGGCCTCCGCCAGATCGGGATGGGGAATGTCCTCCCGCATCGTCAGGAAGTAGACGGGCCGGCTGACGGCGTGCTGTCGCATGACGCCGAATAGGTCTTCGCCGCCCTCCCGATGGCGGGCCCAGACCTGAAACGCGCTGTAGCCGTACAGATAGCGGAGCGGCGCCGCGAAACCGGGCTGGTCGGTGTACACGCGCGCGCCGGCGGGCAACTGCGCAACCACCCCGTCATACCAGTCGATCAATCCCGGCCAGTCGCGATGTTTCGCCATGGCCCATGACGCCGGGAGATTCAGCGCGAGGACCAGCGCCAGCAGAAGCGCGCCGCTCCAGACACCGCGCGTCCAACGACGCCCCAGCCATTCCGCCACCTGGAAACAGCACGCCGCGAGCGCCACCGCCAGAAAGGGAATGGCCACCGGCACGAAGCGCCGCGACACCCACATCATAAAATGATCGTGATAGACCCGCATGACAAAGAACATCGTGACGGACAGGCAGGGCAACAGCCATACCCAGGACGCCAGCCCGCGGACACGCACGACCAGAACGACCACGCCGGCCAGCGCCAGCGCCAGGCCGAGCGGTCCGAACAGGTTGTCGAGATATAGCATGTTGTAGGCCTCGCGACCGGCCGGTATCCAGGAGGCCCAACTCGCGACCGGCCAAAGCGGTCGCCACCACCAGGCCCAGGCCGCCCAGGCCAGGAAGAGAACGCCCAGTACGGCCCTCCAGATCACCGCATAGCCGGCCACTCGTCCGGCGACGCGGCGCACGGCGGGAATGCATGAGAGTGCGATAACCGCCAGCAGCGCAACACACAGAAGGCCCAGCACGGGCAGTACGTTGCCGCTCAAAGGCCGGTAGAAGACGGCAATGAACCGCTGGTGCAGTATCGTGTGCACCATGAGCGGAGCCAGCGCGATCAACACGCCGCTGACCGGTCGGCGATAGCGCGGGTGGGCCAGCGCCGAAAACAGGAGAAACAACAGTGGCGCCAGCAGCAGCAACGTGTCGTACCGGGTCAACTGCGCAAGGCCGAATGCGACGCCGGCCAGAAAGGCCTCGATGGAATAGCGGCCCGGCTGACGCAAGGCGTCCCATAACAATACGAATCCGCCCAGAAGCAGAAACTGCGTCAGGATTTCCGCGGTGGAAAATCGCGCCATCCAGATCTGCGCCGGGTGCAATGCCAGCACAACGACCGCCGCGCATGCCCATCGCCGGTCCAATACGCGCGACGCCAGCGCGAACAGCGCCAGGAGACAGCCGATGTTCAGAAGCGGATTCAACCACAGCATCGCGCGGAGGCCGCCCAACGGCGACAACATCGCCATCAGTGACGGGTAGAGATGATAGAACTGCGGCGTGGTGCGTCCGCGTATGAGGCGCATCCCGCCGAATGGTTCCACCATGCGACCGTGGATCCGCGCAACCAGTTCGCGTTCCTCGGGCGTCAGGTCCAGCAGGTCCGCCTCGTGCAGCAGAATGCCGCCGTCTCGCGCGATCATGGACGCCGTGTGCACGTAGACGCCCGGATCCCAGTTGCCCAGAATGGATTCACCCGGCGGAAGCGTGAGCATCAGCGTGAAAACGGAGCAGACGACGGCGAACGGGACGAATCCCGGTTGCTCCTGCGCGCGCCGGTACCGGTAAACCAGACCGCCCGCCACACCCCCCGCCAGCAAAGGCCAAACCGGCTGGAATCGACCGAGCCCGGCCAGAATCAGGGCGGTCCACGCCATGACCATGATGCCGGCAAAGAGCGCGATGCCGATACGGCCCCATGCCGGGAACTGAAACCTGGACACATTCACCTCCGCCTGAATCCCCATCAACGGAGCTACGATATCAAACGGGCGCCGGTTTGCCACCACACATATTGCGGACGGCATGGCGCTTCAGCCGCTTACCTGTTGTCACGGGTCCGCGCATCATGGCATGCTGGCGTATGGCGCGTCTCCGCCCGAACGCGGGACGGCTCTACGCGAGACGAGAACGCGATGGATAACAGACAGTACCTGTTCATAGTCGGATGCCCGAGATCGGGAACAACCGCGCTGGCCACGCTCCTGGCGGAACACCCCTCCGTCGTAATGGGCATCGAGCGATACGGCCTTCGCGCGTTCCCGGCCCATTTCTCCCTTACACCGGACCTGTTTGAACGGGATCGCTTTCTTCATTTCCGGGAAGGGGACACGTTCTATTCATCCTTTGATTTCGCGCCGCGGGCCTACCGCGACGTGGAAACCAAGTTCGCCTCGGCTCGTTGGGTCGGGGATAAGATTCCCGGGATGTACGCCACACTGCCCGACCTCTTTGAGGCGTTCGGTGAACGCACAACGGTGCTGTTCATCTTCCGGAACATTTTCGATGTGGCCGCCTCGTACAAGGCCCGCCTGCTCGATCCAAACGACAACTGGAGCAAGGGGGTCTCCACGGCCGTGACCGATTGGACGCGCGCGATTGGCGCGTATCGGCGGAGCGCGCACCAGGAGCGGATCATCCCGATCATCTACGAATCGCTCGTGTCGGACCCGCACATCGCCCACGCCCTGTTCGACCGGCTGGGGCTGGAGATCACCCCGGAGACGCGGGCGGCCATGGATCACCTCGCCGCCCGCTCCGAGACCCTCGAAAGCGGGCGCAAGCGGAACTTGACCATGGTTGAGGTGATGGAGATCTGCCTCAAGGCGCCCTTCGGCGGGTTCCGGGAGATCGTGGACACCGCGTCCCGATATTTCGGCGCGTCACCGGATGGCGATCCAGATCGTTGACAGGCCCCTGATATTCTCAATACCGAACTCGACGCACTCGTCCTCGACACGGCGCCACCGGGTGAAGCCGGCCGCGGCCAGTTCGTCCTCGACCGCCGCAACCGAGAAGATCCGCATCTCGAGCGTGGCGCCCGGTCCGCCATGAAACCGCAGGTTCCGGAATATCTCCCGGTCCCCCGCTGCCGTGTAATTGACCAGGATCGAATGGCCGTTCTCTTCTTCAATATGGTATCGGTGCAGACGGGGAAAATGCTCCACACACCGATCACAGGCGGGCACGCTCAGGATAAGCGCTCCGCCCGGTTTCAACATGGCGTACGCGTTCCGAAAGGGCACATGGCGCGGCGGCGGCGTATGCTCGAAGACATCGGAACTGATGAGATAATCCAGATCGGCGTAGCCGGAATCGGACTGCATGATGTCCAGGCGCGGTTCCCTGTGAAAATAGGTGTTCGTGTATCCCCTGACACACGCCATCGCGCGAGCGAACGGATGGGCGTCCGACAGGCCAATCCCCTGTTGCCCCGGGTCCTTCAGCCGGAAAAGGGTTCCGTCGCCGCCCAGCACGTAGCGCGACAGCGCATAGGCCACTTTTCTGAACCGGGTGGACGAACCGCAGGTCGCGCATAGCGGACCGGGCACGTGTCCGGGCATCCGGTGCGGCGTATTGATCGCGCCGCATACATTGCATGTAAAGGATCGCATCATGGTGTCGACCGTCACGGGACGGGTGTTTCCGCCGCAAGACGGGGCGCGGCCCGCTCGAGTACGCGCCGGACCTGCGACTCGACCGCCTGCATCGAGAAATGACGCTGGACATAGGCGATGCCGGCTGACGATACGCGCCGCCATTGCGACGCGTCCTGGTACGTATCCGCCACCAGGCGCGCGAATTCCACGGGATCATCC
>CAYRPR010000159.1:0-316 GCA_964425945.1 uncultured Verrucomicrobiota bacterium
GAACCCGGCGTCATTGGTCCGTGCGGGGGCATCCGTCGCGAGCCCGGAAACTCGACCGCGCCGGCCAGGGCCGCCCCGTCGATGCGCGTGAACTCCACGTAGAGGGCATCCGCCGGATCGGATGACGCCGCGCGATACCACCCCTGGTCGGACGCCGTTGCATCATCCGCCGTGGCGCGAAACGGCGCGTCGCGCACAAGCGGCTCGATCGACGGCAACCGGCCGTCGTACACGTCGAGCGCGTAGCGGACGGCGTCAGGATCCACGGAAAAACAGCCTATGATCATGCCCTCGACCACGGCGATGGAGAGCTGGT
>CAYRPR010000159.1:326-5763 GCA_964425945.1 uncultured Verrucomicrobiota bacterium
TCTTTTCATCGCCCGTATCCACGCGCCAGTACGAGCCGCCCGGATGCCGGCGCACCTTGGTCAACTCGCGGATCTTTCCGCGGGTAAACAGCATCCGCAGGCGGGGGCTTTCGCCGCCGATCCATCCCGCGATGATCCAGGCCGGTTCACGATAGACGCCGAGTTCGGGCACAAACGCGATCACCACGTCGCGCTCGAGCAGCTTGTCCACCCAGACGCGAATATCCGGATCGTCGGACCAGTCGGTCAAATCGGCAGGATCGACGCCGGCGGTTTTGAACAGGCTCATGGCAAACGGGTTCCGACGGAAATCGTCCCAGCGCTCCGCCAATTCATAGTGCCGGCTGACAAAGACCGCGTTGTCGGGGATCATGGCGAACAGGCGCCGAGGCTGATAGGGGATATAGAACAGCCACATCAACACGCCGAGACCGAACAGGACGAGCAGGATCCAGAATACGATGCGTCGTTTGCCGATGCTCATAGCGCCACCTTTCCAATTATCGCGCGCAGATCGGACAAGCCGTGCCGCTTCAGGTACTCGTCCAAACCGCGGATCACTTCCAGGGCCGTCCCCGGGTGCGTGAAACTCGCCGTACCCACGGCCACCGCGGACGCACCGGCGATAATGAATTCGAGCGCGTCCTCAACCCGCATGATGCCGCCGATCCCGATTACGGGGATACGAACCGAGCGCGCCGCTTCCCACACCAGCTTGACCGCAATACTATGAATAGCCGGCCCGGTCAAACCGCCCGTGACATTGGACAGGCGCGGTTTCCGTGTTTCCACGTCGATCGCCATGGCCGGGATGGAATTGATCAGCGATATCGCGTCGGCGCCGCAATCCTCCGCCATCTTGGCAAAGGCGCGGATATCCGTCACATTCGGCGCGAGTTTGGGGATCATCGGCAACCGCGTGGCTTTTCGGACCGCGGTCACCACCCGGCGGAACATGTCGGGATCGGTGCCGAACAGGGCGCTTCCTTCCTTGATATTCGGGCAGGACACATTCAGCTCCAGGCCCGCAACGCCCGGCTCCCGGTCAAAGCGTTCCGCGACCTGGACATATTCGTCGACCGTGCGACCCCAGATATTGACGATCACCGGCACGTCATATTGCCGGAGAAACGGCATATATTTCTCAATGAAACCCTCGGCGCCGGGATTGGGCAGACCGATCGCGTTGATCAGGCCGCTGGCCACCTCGACCGTGCGCGGCGTCGGATTGCCTTTGGTCGGATGAATCGCAATGCCCTTGACGACGATAGCGCCGAGCTGGTTCAAGTCGACCAGCGGCGCGTATTCCGGGCCGTAACCGAACGTGCCGGACGCAACCATCACCGGGTTCTTCATCCGGATGCCGCCGAGATTGATGCTTAGAGATGACATGTGACTCATTACCCAGGCGGACGATTCAGAGTCTCTCCTTATCGTCCTCGTCCTCCTCCTCGTCCTCGCGTCCGTACGCGGCGCGATCCTCGCGCACCTGCATGTTCGAGAATCTATCCACCAACTTGGAGAGCATGGACACGATTCGAACCGACATTTCTTTTCCTGGCTCAATCCTTTCCGTTATACATGTACGTTTGGCCACCAAGGCATCCAGACATGCCGAACATTCGGCGGCAGATCCCCGCGCATCATCAAAAAACCCGGCTCGACTCTTCATCTGGCGCTTGCCATTACCTTCTGCGGTATTCAGCAATACGGATAGACTGGCGCGATCCAACTGGTCCATCGCCTCGGACACACGACGGGATTTCGCATCTGCCGTCCCAGCTATCTCAACCATCAAGTCGGTCGCCCAAGTGACAAACGCCAGCTCCACCTGATACACATCCAGCTTTTCGTGGTCGAGTTGTCTCTGCATCAGCATCCCTTCAACCTGATGACCGGCGACGAGGAGGAGGACGAGGACGACAGGATGGCTGGCGATACATCCATGGCTCTCACTCCACCACCCTCGTATTCACGTCATCTTCCTCCTCCGCCCACAGGACATCACGGCACTCGAACACCGGCCCCTCGGTACAGGCGCGCGCCCAGGTCCATTCGCCGTCGCCCGAGCGGACTTTCAGCACGCAGGTCAGGCAGGCGCCGACGCCGCATCCCATGTTGCGATCCACCGACACCCAGGCTTTCCATCCATGCCGGATCGCGCGCCTGGCCACCGCCTGCAGCATGGCGTTGGGGCCGCAAACGAAGGCTTCGATGGGGCGATTCGGCCGTTCCTTATCCCACCACGCGTCGATCGCATCCGTGACCATTCCGCGCAGGCCCAGCGTACCGTCCTCCGTTGTCGCCCGGACCGGCCAGCCGAGCGACTCGAATTCACCCACGCATAGGATATCCTTCGCGCTCGCCCCGCCGAAGAAGGCGATGCCTTTCGAAGTCGCGCCGCGAGCCACCAGATACAACGCCGCCATGCCATAGCCGCCGGCGATAATGATCGGGAAGGCGTCATTCCGCGGGGTCGGAAAACCGTGGCCCAACGGACCGATCATACTGACCTCGTCGCCCGGCTCGAGGTAGCGCATGGTACTGGTTCCCTTCCCCACGCTCTTGTAAAGGATCTGGAGCACCCCCTCATCGGCCCGGTACACGCTGAACGGACGCCGAAGCAGGGATTCGGCCATGTACGGGACGCGCAAATGAACGAATTGGCCGGGCTGGACGGCCGGCGCCACGCGCGGAGCCTCCATCACCAGGACGCTATACCCCCCCTGAACCTCGACCTGTTTGATGACTTTGGCGGTTTCGACGTACATGGCACCACGTTTTGAGCGCGTGAGTGTGGGGGCTTTTGACCGGCGCGTCAAACCCGTTTCACGCCGGCGTGCCGGGCTCGGGGGTATCGGGCTTAGTCCGATACCCCGATCACACGATCCACTATGCACCAAAATCGACGGGACTACGTTATATGTAATGTAGCGCGGACTATTCGAACCACCCCGCGCGGAAAGGACAACATGAAGTCAGCACGATACATCATTACGGCGATGGGCGTCGCCTTGCTCGTCGCGGGTTCACCGGCCTTCGCGCAGCGCGGCGCGGGGCAACCCGAGGGCGTGGTCCGGCAGGGCATCGCCACGGAGCGGACGGATATCTCCGGTACGCTGGTCGATATCAAGGAGGGGCCGTGCGAGCATACGACCGGCCGGGCCTATATCGGCATGCACTACTTCCTCCGAACGGCGGATGGGACGGTGGCCAATGTACACCTCGGTCCCGCGGAATCCATGAAGGACATGGGATTGCCCACCGAGCTCGGCAAGACCGTAACGGCCCGCACATTCCGGACGGAGAACCTGAAGGACCACAATTATGTGGCGATCGAGGTCACCGTGGATGACGAGACCTATGTGCTCCGCGACGCCGACTTGAAGCCCCTGTGGTCCTTTGGCGGACGGGGCGGGCGCGGATCGCGCGCAGCCTGGTGGCGGCGCTGACCGCAGGATCCGTCGACGCACACCCCATGAGGCGGCTGAACGGCCGCCTCATTTTTTTGGCCACAGGATCATTGCGCTCCACGCTCAAGTTGATACCATACGACGCTTCGGAAAGACGCAAGGGAGGCGAGATGCTGAGCGAGACGACCAAGAAGTTACTGGAACTGCCCTGCCAAACATGCGGCGCACAATGCTGCCGGTATGTGGCGGTCGAAATCGACAAGCCCACCACGAAGCGCGATTACGACATCATCCGATGGTATCTGCTCCATGAGAACATCTTCATCTTCATCGATCACGACGGCGTCTGGCATTTGGAGGTCGAAACAACCTGCCGTGCGCTGCGCAAGAATCATCTATGCGGCGAATACGAAACGCGACCCCAGATCTGTCGTGATCACGGATGGCCAATCGGCAGTTGCGAATACTTTGAGAAGCCGTACGAGGTCCGGTTCGGGAGCGTGGAAGAGTTCGAACGCTACCTCGACCGCAAGAAAATCGACTGGCGCTGGAAGCGGCGTCCGAAGTCCGCCCAATCCTAGTCGATGGGCGGCTCCGCCTCTTTGACGCCGGCCCAGTATCGATCCAGTTCCTCGAGGCTGCAGTCGGTCACCGTGCGCCCATCGGCGTGCGCCCGGCTTTCGACCTCGCGGAACCGGCGCATGAACCGGTTTACGGTTCCGTTCAGCGCTTCCTCGGCGTTATGCCCCAGGAATCGCGCCAGGTTGACCACGGTAAACAGCAGGTCACCGATCTCCTCCCCGATACGATCCGGCTTTTCGTGGGCGATGGCCGCCCGGACTTCCGCCAGTTCCTCGTCCAGCTTGGTCACCACATCGGCCGCGTTCTTCCAGTCGAATCCGACGCGAGCCACCCGGCTCTGGACCTGCTGGGCCTTGTGCAGGGCCGGCAGATGCCGCGGAATGCCCTCCACCACGGAGCGTTTGCCCTCCCCTTTTTCTTCGCTCTTGATGCGTTCCCAATTCTTCAAGACCTCTTCGGTGCCGGACACCGCCGTATCCCCGAATACGTGCGGATGACGCCGGATAAGTTTCTGTTCGATGGCGGCGGCCACATCATCAAACACAAAGGCGCCTTCTTCCGAGCAGATCTGGGCTTGGAATACGATCTGGAGCAGCAAGTCGCCCAATTCTTCCTTCAACTTGGAGCGATCACCGGTTTCGATGGCGTCGATAACCTCGTAACTTTCTTCGACCAGGTTCTGTCGCAAGGTCTCAAGCGTCTGCTCCCGGTCCCATGGGCACCCCTGATCGGAACGCAGAATGCGCATGATCTCAAGCAGACGGTCGATGGCCTTGGGATGGTCAGGCGGATGCATAGTCACCTTGCTCGACGGATACGGGGCGGCATCGCTCAGCGTATGGCCCGCAACGGACAAATATCGTCGAGCAGTTTCTTCGCGTTCAATGTGTCTGCGGATTCAATCACCGCGTCCACTCCGCCGAAATCCTGAAACGCGGTAAACTCATCCGGGATCACGACGCAACGCATACCGGCGGACAGCGCCGACTTGGCCGAGAACATGCTGCCGGCGACCGCCAGACATTGCCGGGCCGTGCGTCCAAACGCCTTGGCGGCCTTCAACCAGTTGTCCGCGCGGGGAAACGTTTTCTGACGTGAATCGGATGCGAAAAGCTGCATATCCGCAGACAGCCGGCTCCACCGCCCCAGCAGGGCCAGTCCCGCCGCTTCCTTCATCGTGGTGATCGCACCAATCGGCATGCCCCGCCGCGAGGACTCTTCGATGATCTTTTCCAGCGCCGGATGAATCGTCGCGTCCTTCGACGTGAGATACATGTTGATGCCGCCCTTGATCTCCTCCACCAATCGGTCCGCGGACAGTTTCTTGGATCCAAGTTCCTTCAACAGATTAGGCAGATAAACGGCCGGGTCGTTCTGGAGGCAGAAGCGGGAGTAGTGAACAAGTGAGAGTTTGACCCCGTGATCGCTCAACAGACTGTTCA
>CAYRPR010000160.1:0-5733 GCA_964425945.1 uncultured Verrucomicrobiota bacterium
TAAACACGCCACCAGCCCACGAATCTGCGCTGTCAACAGTACACCCCCTTAAGCATTATGCTAACCGTACTACGGCGATGGCTGGATTGTGTCAAATGCTCATTTGGCCTTTTTTGATGGAATTTCAGACAGCTTCCGTAATCATCCATTCATACGGAAGTTGCAACAGAGACCATTCTGCAGCCGTACCGCACATGGCCCGGTACGATCGAGGGCCTGCGGATCAATATTCCACGCCGACCCGATAGTAGCGCCGCAGCACATTCAAGGCGTTGGTGTCAACGATCCGCGTAACTGTCGATGTTGCGATGAAAAGCTGCAAGTCGGTCCATGTATTGGTGAGCCACTCATCGGCATATTCAACACGATACGTCCGCCCGGTGACGGTCGTCCAATCCCACTGAATCCCCTCCTCCGTCAACCACTCGCCCGTTACGATCTTGAACGTTGAGTTCGCATCGTTCGGATCGGTACCGGCCAACGCCTCGTTCCCGTCGTTCATCCCGTCGCCGTCGCTGTCCGGATTATTCGGATCGGTGATATGGCCGTTAGGATTCGGCGTGGTCAGCGTGTTGTTCACACCGGTCAATTCCTCCTGATCCGATAGTCCATCGCCATCGCTGTCCGTCATCGGGTGCAAGGTCACGGTGATCAAGGCATCATCGCTGTCGAACCGTCCGTCGTTGACGCGCAGGCGGAAGGTTACATCGGTATTCACCGCGACATTGGACGTAATGACAAACGCGGCGGTTTGCATGTCAAGGTTCGTGGTGCTGACGGCCGGGCCGCCGACCTGCTCCCAGTCATAGGTCAACGGGAAATCGATCGGTGACGCCGAGTCGCTTCCGTCCAGCACGGCCCATAGCCCCGCCTCGACCTGGTAATTCGTTCCGGCGTGCGCCACCGGCAGGTCCAATGCGATATCGCGCGCGTTGAGCGTGAGGAACTCGTTCGACTGGATGTCCCCGTCCCCGTTTCCAGCGGGAACCTGCGCGGTGTGGACCAGAGCGCCGCCCGCATCGGTGCCGTACGGCGCGGCGGCTAGATAGAGCTGCTGGGGAAACGATCCGAAATGCGTGACGAGATCCATGGATCCTTCCAGCACGCCATTCGTGTTCGGCGCGTTGTTATTGATCCCGGACGTCATGGAGCGATAGGCGTTGAGATCGGTCAGTTGATCCTCGTCGGCCCCATACCAGCGGTGGAACGCGCCATCGTTTTCATCAGCGAGGAACGCGCCCCATTGCATGATGGTCCCGGACTTGGCCCAATTGGCCGTACGCTGGGTGCTGATCATTTCGGCGACATAGATGAAATGGTCGCTGCCCTCGCCCGCGTCCTGCGTGGCGACATAGAGGTAATTCTCCCGTATGGCGGCGTAGAGTCGCAATCCGTTCTGCGCGCGTAACCACGAACCGTCATCCAGCAGGCCGTCGATCATGAACGGATGGTCGATGTCATATTGATACTCATCGATCACGTCGCCGAGGTCGTTGATCTGCTGAAGCGCCATGCGGCCGCCGTCAATATCCAGAATCGTATAGCTGTGGCGATCATTGTAGAGGCGCGCCGAAAAGGCCTTGCGATTGGATATGCCATACAGCCCCGCCCCGCATGCGCCCGATGTGATGTAATGAATGCCGTCGATGGCATTGATACGCTCGTAGAAATGGTTGTGTCCCTGGAAGACCACATGCACGCCGGCTGCCTTCAGGATGGGTACGATATGGGCCTTCACCGTCTCCTGGTCGTTGTGATTCCCCTGGCTGGTGAATGGCGGGCGATGCAGGAACGCGATCCGCCACGGCATGGTGGCGGCGGCCAGGTCGTTGGACAGCCAGGTCTTGATTTCATCCATGACGGCGGCCTGGTTGTCCTCGAACGGCTCCGTGTCGATGACGGCAACATGCGCGTTGCCGAATTGGAAGGAGTAGTTCTTTCCGATCTGTCCGGGCGGGCCGTTGGTCGGCAGGCGGAAATAGTCCACGAGCCATTGGCCGTTGGCCGTGTCCACATCATGGTTGCCCGGCGCGGGGAACGTCGCCACGCGCCGCATGGTCGGCCGGTAGAGCGTGAACCAGAGAGGATCATACCAGCCCGGCGGGGCGTCAAAGTTGCATCCGCCGGAGCCGTACACGTTGTCGCCCACCGTCATGACCGCGACGAAGTCGGTACGGTCGTTGATCCGATCGGCTATGTTGCTCATGCCCAGTGTTCCCTGGCCATGGTCGCCGATGACGACAATGCGGTACGGCTGGCTGGTCGCCGGTTTGGTGTGGAAATAATGCCCTTCGCTCAGGGTTTCTCCGCCGCCGCGCACACGATAATAATACTGCGTGCCGGGGATCAGACCGGGAATGTGGATGGTATGATCACGCGTCAAGTTCGTATCCGTTACCGTGCCACCGCTGTACGTCACATCAAGCCCGTAATCCACGGCGCTGTCCACCAGCGCGGCCGTGCGCCAGGCCACGGTCAGGTATTCGTCTTCCGGCATCTGGATGAACGGACCGCGGACCAGCGCCGAGTTCGTGTACAGCTCAATGATCAGCGAGAAATCGGAACTTCCCTGGGAGACGTTGTGACCGGATACCGCGATCACATTCGTGCCGTTGACGAGCACGGCGGGATCAATCGCAAAAAAGTCCTTCTCATGGGGGTTGTCATTGCCCGCCCCGCGTGAGGCCTCGTGGTTGCCCGCCGCCAGGGTGGTATGCGTGATGACGCCGTCGCTCACGTTGCCGCGCACCACCTCGACGCCGTTGATGAAGGCGACAAACCCGTCATCGTAATCCGCGGCCAGTGACAGATGCGCGATCGACCCGACGTCGTCAATCATGAACGGTTTGCGCGTGAAGACGGTGGAATAGTTGCTCTGCATGTCGGCCAGTTCGGTATGATCGTCGCAATCGCCGTATCCGAAACCGCCCCGGGAGGGGCCTGACCAGAAGAAGTCATCGTAGCCGGGATGATACCATTCGTTCGTGCCCTGCGTCGCCGGCATGGAGGAACCCTTGAAATAGCGCCACAGGTCGCCTTCGACGATATGCGGCCGGGAGGCGATCTGTGTAAACGTATCGGATTGCACGGATACGCCGTCCAGAAAGGCGTCATTGCCGGCGCCCGCCTGGGCGCGCATCATAAAGGCGACCGAACCGATGGAGTCCCCGTCCCGACCGCCGATCCAGTTTCCGGCATACGAAAACCACGCCCCATTGTTTCGATTGCTGGCGGTGAAGGTGTAGGAGCGATCCGACGGATTCAACTCGACGTGCACGTCGTACACATGATTCGTCGCAAAGGTTACGGCATTGGTGGTTCGTCCGATGCCGTCATACCACTGGAAGTCGGTACTGCCGGCGGCGAAGAAGAAGGAAAGGCGCTGATCGGTGAAATGGCCGGGCGCATTGCCGTGCCGGATCGTGAAGGCCATGCGCCGGTTGCCGGGCGTGTTCAGGCTGGCCACGTTGTATTCCGCGCGCATGCTGAATCGCAGGCTCAATGGGCTGGCGCATGCGGGAAATGGGCGGCTTACGGAATGGCCGGTCGCACTGCCGTTGCCGAAAACGCCCAGGCTCTGCACGCCGTCGATCTTGGAGGATGCATCGCGGAATGTGCCGCCGGCCGCCTGGGTGTTGGTGGTCCACGGGCCGATCCATTCGCCCGTTCCGCCGATCTGGTTGATCGGATTGGAGGCGTAGCCCTCGAAATCGTCCGCGGCCGTGAGCTGACCGGAGGCGGGCAAAACCATCGCCCACAGCAGTCCGGCCACAAGGGGTAATACAGGATGATTCATGTCCGAGTTCATGGCACACTATACACCGGGACACTAAAATACCGGAATGGCAGATTCCGCCGTAGTTCAGGCAAAAACTGACGGGTCCTACGGGGTTGATTCAAGGCGTAGCCGACTGGCCACCCGATATCGATGCCGCGCCCTGGCCATATTGTTTCTGGTATTCGGTCGGAGACAGACCGTGATAGCGCGTAAACGCCCGGGAGAAGGAAGACGGATCCTCGTAGCCCAGGCTATGGGCGGCATCCTTCACGGTAATATCCGTTCGCGCCATCAGCGCGGCGGCGCGCCGCATCAACACATCGAGACTGTATTGCTTGGGCGTGGTCCCATAAGCCCTCTTGAACTCCCGGATGAAGTGCGATTCCGACATGCCGATCGTGCGCGCCACACGAGCCACACATCCGGCGTCCACTACTCCGCCGTGCTCCATCAGGGAGCGCGCCTTCAGGAGTGCGGCCTCCTTGCTGATCACCGGCGGGGTCACATGCCGCCCGTCCGCCAGACCGGCCATTCGGATATGCTGTGAGAAAAGTGAAACCACGCGCAACAATCCGGCGACGATATCCGTGCAAATTCCGTAGGAGCGCTGATTGAGTGACCGGGCGATTTCCTCCAGAATGGCCGTCACCGGTCGCTGGCGATCCGGATTCAGCCGGAGACCGGTTCCTTCGCGGACGAAGAACCATTCGTAGAAGGGCGTAAAGGCCAGATCGGCCGTCTCGCCCGACTGCACGATGACCTGTCCCATATCGACCACAATGTCAAAATCGACGATCATCATCCGCCAGGCTTTACCATGCGGGATGGCCCAGCTCGATTGGTGCATTCGTCCGGGCGGCATGACCAGCAGGGTGCCGGGCTCACAGAGCTCTTCCGACCGTCGCCCCGGCACACGGACGGCGCCATGGCCGGACAGCGTGTACATCAATTCGGCGTGCGGATGATGGTGCAACGGATACGCGCCATGTCCCACATGTTCGTGGACGCCGACATAGCGGATGTTGAAGACAATGCCCTGCGCGCTGATGTGAACGGGACCGGTCCATCGCCGGCTGATATAGCGCACCGTATGATCCGGCCAGGGCTGTCTGTGGCCCTGGACCGGTATGCGATCGACCATGCGGCCGCCGGGCGGCGCCTCGCCTTTCGCGAGTTTCTGCATACCCCCCTTTTCCTTTCCCATGACATATCCTACCCGCCGCGCCCGGGAAACTCAAATCCCGGCGCGATGACCGCCCGTTACTCCACCGTTAACGGCGTCGGCAACGTCACGGCGCGACGGCGCTGGGACAATTCGCTCCGCAGGCGCAGTCGATTTTCCGTCATGCGATCATACACGCCAAAGCGAATCCGGTATGCGCCCGGCGCCAGATCCGGCGCAACCTCGACCACATTGTCGACCATCAGCACATGCGGCCGGAATGCTTCGGCATGGAAAAGGCCCGGCAATTCATCCACCAGGGCGTAATCATCCTGGAACCGGATCTTCCGATCCTCCAGAAAATGCACGAAGGCCACATACCGATCCGCTCGGACATTCGCGGGAATGCCCCAGTAATAGCGGATCCGGAAGGACTCGCCGCGACGGACGCCGGCCGGCTCCAGGGAATACCCCATGAACTCAATGCCGTTGCGGAACCGGATCGATACCGGATGGTCCGGCATAGACCACACACGCAGTTCCTCTCGAAGTCGCGCGGCATCGTCGTCGCGACCCGCCGCGGCATACGCGTCGATCAACCGTTCGCGCGCCGAGTGCATATGAAACTCCAGATCCAGCGCTTGCTCCAACAAGGCGATGGCGCGCGCATCGCCGGGACTCCGTTCAAGCAGGTCGACGGCCTCGGATTCCAGGCGCCTGGCGCGCACTTCATAGTCGGCATGCTCCAGCAACATGTCGAATCCGGACCAATGGAGGTTGTCCACGATGCGAT